>NZ_KV836300.1:0-249 GCF_001838325.1 Corynebacterium sp. HMSC074C05 | reverse complement strand
CGCGTGATCTACGAGATGCTTATGGCCGGCACATATAGTGTTGCCCAGATTGCTGCACAGGCCGGGGTGTGCACATCCACGGTGTATAACCGGCGGGCTAGATTAACCACTATGAATACCCACAGCCGGATAACACCCGGTGATGTATCTCGTGTTGGTACTGGTCGGCGGCTAGGGCTGGCGGAACGCTTAGTCATTGCCGAGCATCTGCGAGCAGGGCATTCGCACCGGCGTATCGCCCAGATAGTC
>NZ_KV836299.1:0-1337 GCF_001838325.1 Corynebacterium sp. HMSC074C05 | reverse complement strand
CCCCCTCACGGGGCGCGGTCACCGTGCCCGGTATGGCTTATCTGCGTGAACATTTCCATAATCCGGGGTGTTGCCACCGGACACCGGGGACAACCGCTGACAGCTAATAGGGCCACGGACCAAACAGAGGTCTCGTCGTAACGTGGGTGCCTGCAACGGATGTCCAAGACACCTGTGACCAGCCGCAACAGAAGGGCACCACCATGGAACCGTCCACAACACCCGACATCATCATCGGCCTCGACGTCGGCAAAACCGACCACCATGCCTGCGCGCTGACCAACACCGGCGAGAGAATTTACGACAAACCACTGCCCAAAGACGAAGCCGCACGGCGTGAAATCTTCGCGTCCATGCAGGCCCACGGCAGCGTTCTCATGGTCGTCGATCAACCCAACACGATCGGCGCCCTGCCCATCGCCGTGGCCCGCGACTGCGGCTGCACGGTCGGAGACCTCCCCGACCTAGCCATGCGAAAAGCAGCCGATCTCTACCCTGGACGATCAAAAACTGACCGCCGGGCTGCATTCATCATCGCCGACACCGCCCGCACCATGCTGCACACACTGCGGGCAGTCGACCGCGACGACCAGATACTAGCAGCGCTGAAGACGCTCGCCGGATTCCACGACGACATCACCAAAGACGCCACCCGAACGAAAAACCGCCTTCGCAGCGTGCTCACACAGATTCACCCCGCACTCGAGCGCGTCTTTGCAGGCGAGATTCTCTCGCGCACGTTGGTGCTGGACTCGCTCATCCACTACGAAGGTCCGACAAAACTGGCCGCCGCAGGTCGGGGCCGGGTCCTGAAGTGGATACGCAACCGCGCCAAGAAGGACCCTGCTGCCCTGGTTGACGCAATTTTCGCGGTCCTTGCCGAGCAAACTGTCACGGTACCCGGCACTGCGGCAGCAGAATTGGTCATTTCCCAGCTGGCGGCGAACATCAAAGCGCTTCAAGCACAGCGCGACACGATCGCCGGGCAAGTCGAGGAGATGCTCGAATCGTTCCCTCTTGCCCAGGTCTTGATGTCGATGCCCGGCGTAGGCATCACGACTGCCTCTAACATCTTGTTGTCCATCGGCGATTGCCAGGACTTCGCCGATGCCGCGCACTTGGCCGCTTACGCCGGCATCGCGCCGACCACCCGGCAGTCGGGTACGTCGGTCCGCGGCGAGTTTCCCACCAGGACCGGCAATAAACAGTTGAAAAACGCGATGTTTCGATCGGCGTGGATCGCGTCGAACTGCCATCCCGCATCGCGCGACTACTACCTGCGTAAACGGGGTGAAGGACAGAAGCACAATGCCGCGGTGATGTGGCTTGCCCGGAGC
>NZ_KV836298.1:0-234 GCF_001838325.1 Corynebacterium sp. HMSC074C05 | reverse complement strand
TAAGCATCTCGTAGATCACGCGATGCTTATGCATCATCGAGACCTTCGGGTAGTGCGATTGGTGCTGGATCTCAATTCCGGCTTGTCGCGCCCACCGCCTGACTGTTGGTGAGGGTATCCCTAACTCACGTCCAACTGCGCTTGCTGATGCCCCGTTGGCGATGTGTTGAAGCGCAATCGGTTTGATGGCACTGTATTTCGTTCGGCGGGTTTGCTTCACTACTTCTCCTGGTC
>NZ_KV836297.1:0-147051 GCF_001838325.1 Corynebacterium sp. HMSC074C05 | reverse complement strand
AAACTCGCACAGTTTCACATGTGCAGCCCGCGATTTTTGAGATCGCTGCGGAATCCGAAGTTGGGTAGGGGAGGGACAAAGGCAGGGCGGGGACACTGCGGCGCCTGGAATCGGTGCGGTCGGCTGCGGGGCATCATGCAGTAATTGGTTTAACCAAAATCCACCGATAGTTGTTTTTCTACGATTTTCTAGAATTTTTAGCGTGAAATTACAAGGTTGTGGTGCGTCTGTGTACAACATCTTGTGCGCCAGAGATCTCCGAACAGGGAATACCATGGTTGTGAGTACTACATATAGTATGACTAGAGTTTTCTAGGCACCAAGTGTAGTGTTTTCGATGTCGAGCCAAGGAGAGCTAAAAGGACCTGTCTGCCACCCGTACTCGGTTTCTCATGAACCCTGGGAGCTTTCGGTCATTCAACCAATCCGCTGATTCCTAGGCCGCTTCCGTTGTTTGTACGAAGTCGATTCGATTTATTGGTCTTAGTCAAAGCCAGAAAGTTTGTGAGAGTCATGGTTACCGTTTACAGCAAGCCTGCATGTGTCCAGTGCCGCGCTACCACTCGTGCCCTCGATAAGGCTGGAATTGCCTACGATATCGTCGACATCACCATGGACGATGAGGCTCGGGACTACGTCATGGCTCTCGGTCACCTCCAGGCGCCGGTCGTTGACACTGGCACTGAGACCTGGTCGGGTTTCCGTCCGGATCGCATCAAGGCTCTCCAGGCAGCGTAAGAATCACACACCTCCCCGCAGATTTCGTTAACCGCACAGGAAACGGAGATTGCGGGGGTTTTGCGATGTAAAGGGTGAAGCTCTCATGCTGGTGGTGTATTTCTCCTCGGCGACGGGGAATACACACAAGTTTGTTGAAAAGCTAGGTATCAAAAATGCCCGCATTCCTATCCGTCGTAATGAGCCGGAGCTTATCGTCGATGAGCCCTATGTCCTCATTTGTCCGACTTATGGTGGTGGCGTTTCCATCAGCGGTGGTAACTCAAGGCCAGTTCCTCCGCAGGTCATCAAATTTCTTAATAATGAGCACAACCGCTCTTTCATTCGAGGTGTGATTGCTGCCGGCAATCTCAACTTCGGTGAGGACTTCTGTAAAGCAGGGGATGTCATCTCCTACAAGTGCAAGGTTCCATATCTATATCGCTTCGAGCTGATGGGAACCGACCACGATGTGCAGCGAGTCCGAGAAGGGCTAGAGGAATTCTTCCACGGTAGAGCCAGCGCCTAAGTTGGCAAGCCTCAGTGTCGAGGGAAGGGGCACTGAGGACAACCGAATGGATACGCTCGCGGAAGCCGTCGTAAAGCGGTGTGCGAGGAAAATAGCTAGATTGGATTGCTCTGGGCAGTGTTGGAATAGACCCTGTGCAGGCAAATGAATATTAAAGGAGTCAACGTGTCGGAAATGGGCAAGCAGGTCGCGGAGCCGGTGGGTGAGGACAAGCTGGATTACCACGCGCTCAATGCGCTGCTGAATCTGTACGGTGAAGACGGCAAGATTCAGTTCGATAAAGACCGCATGGCTGCGCGGCAGTTCTTCTTGCAGCATGTCAATCAGAACACTGTGTTCTTCCACAACTTGCGGGAGAAGCTCGATTATCTGGTAGAGAACCATTACTACGAGGCCGAAGTTCTGGAGAAGTACGAATTTGAGGACGTCAAGGCACTGTTTAAGCAGGCCTACGCCCACAAGTTCCGTTTTCAGACTTTCCTGGGTGCTTACAAGTACTACACCTCGTACACACTGAAGACCTTCGACGGCAAGCGTTACTTGGAGCGCTACGAAGACCGTGTCTGCATGGTTGCTCTCACGCTTGCCGACGGCGACTTGGGACTCGCGCAGCACCTGGTTGATGAGATCATCACCGGACGTTTCCAGCCTGCTACTCCTACATTCCTCAACTCCGGTAAGGCCCAGCGCGGCGAGCCGGTGAGCTGCTTCCTGCTGCGTATCGAGGACAACATGGAGTCCATTGGTCGCGCCATTAACTCCTCGCTGCAGCTGTCCAAGCGCGGCGGTGGTGTGGCGCTGCTGCTGAGCAACCTGCGTGAACAGGGTGCTCCGATTAAGCACATCGAGAATCAGTCTTCCGGTGTCATCCCGGTTATGAAGCTGCTGGAGGACTCCTTCTCCTACGCTAACCAGCTGGGTGCTCGTCAGGGTGCTGGCGCTGTCTACCTGCACGCGCACCACCCGGACATCATGCGCTTCTTGGATACCAAGCGTGAGAACGCGGACGAGAAGATTCGCATCAAGTCGCTGTCGCTTGGCGTTGTCATTCCGGACATCACGTTTGAGCTGGCCAAGCGTAACGACGACATGTACCTCTTCAGCCCGTACGATGTCGAGCGTGTCTACGGTAAGCCGTTCGCGGACATTAATATCACTGAGAACTACGCGGATATGGTCGAGGACCCGCGTATTCGTAAGCAGAAGATCAACGCGCGTCAGTTCTTCCAGACCATCGCTGAGATTCAGTTTGAGTCCGGCTACCCGTACATCATGTTCGAGGACACGGTTAACCGCGCGAACCCGATTGAGGGCCGCATTAACATGTCGAACCTCTGCTCGGAGATTCTGCAGGTCAACACCCCGTCGACCTACAATGCGGACCTGTCCTACGAGCACGTGGGTGAGGACATTTCCTGTAACCTTGGCTCGCTGAACATTGCGATGACCATGGACTCGCCGGACTTCGGTCGCACTGTCGAGACAGCCATCCGTGGCCTGACTGCGGTCAGTGAGCAGACTTCTATTGACTCGGTGCCATCGATTCGCAAGGGCAACGACGGATCTCACGCGATCGGCCTGGGGCAGATGAACCTGCACGGCTACCTTGGCCGCGAGAAGATTATGTACGGCTCGGAAGAGGGCCTGGACTTCACCAACGCCTACTTCGCAGCAGTGCTCTACGCTGTCCTGCGCGCATCCAACAAGATTGCTCGCGAGCGCGGTCAGAAGTTCGTCAACTTTGAGAACTCCGACTACGCCAGCGGCAAGTACTTCGACAACTTCGATCCGGCAGAATTCCAGCCGAAGACTCAGCACGTCAAGGAGATCTTCGCGAACTCCACCGCGCACATTCCGGACGCTGAGGACTGGGCGCAGCTGAAGGCCGACGTCATGGAGTACGGCCTGTTCAACCGCAACCTGCAGGCAGTGCCGCCGACCGGTTCGATTTCCTACATCAACAACTCGACTTCGTCGATTCACCCGATTGCGTCTCAGATTGAGATCCGCAAGGAGGGCAAGATTGGCCGCGTTTACTACCCGGCTCCGCACTTGGACAATGACAACCGCGAATATTTCCAGGATGCCTACGAGATCGGCTACGAGAAGATTATTGACACTTACGCGGTCGCTACCAAGTATGTTGACCAGGGACTGTCGCTGACCTTGTTCTTCAAGGACTCGGTGAGCACTCGTGATCTCAACCGTGCGCAGATTTACGCATGGCGCAAGGGTATTAAGACTCTGTATTACATCCGCCTGCGTCAGGTTGCGCTGGAGGGTACTGAGGTCGAGGGCTGCGTATCCTGCATGCTTTAAGCAAGCGTGTTTGAAGGCTAGGCATCTAATGCTTTAGCTGTAGCACATTGAAGGCGCGAGAATTTCCCCGAGTTTTGTCGGGAGGTTCTCGCGCCTTTTTCGTCACTCCACCCAATTGGGAACAAATGTAAATATTACTATTGACGGTTGTAATGCAGGTAATTAACCTGGGCAGTGGTACACCAATGTTCGCATAATTTTCACCCACGGCTAGTGGGAGAAGGGGCTGGAAGCCATGTCCGATACCACTGGTAAGAGCACTCCACACATCAACCCAAAGGGTGCGCCGATTGCAGAAACTATTTTGTTGCCAGGTGACCCGCTGCGTGCGAAGTTCATTGCGGAGACCTATTTGGACGATGTCGTTCAGTTCAACGAAGTTCGCAACATGCTGGGCTTTACCGGCACCTACCAGGGGCAGGAAGTGTCTGTCATGGGGTCCGGTATGGGTATTCCGTCTATCTCGCTGTACTCCTGGGAACTTATCCATGTTTTCGGCTGCAAGAAGCTGATTCGCGTCGGTTCGTGCGGCGCGTTGCAGCCGGAGCTGGACCTGTATGACGTGGTTATCGGTCAGACGGCGTCGACTGACTCCAATTTTCTTTCGCAGTACAACTTGCCGGGAACATTCGCCCCGTCCGCGTCTTTCCGCCTGATTGAAGATGTTCGCGATCGTGCCCGCGAGCAGGACATCACAACACACGTCGGCAACATCTTGTCCAGCGATATTTTCTACAACTTCCAGGATGATGTGAACGACCGTTGGGCCCGCATGGGGGTGCTGGCGGTGGAGATGGAATCTGCTGGCCTTTATGCCACCGCCGCCGAGGCTGGGGTGGAGGCCATGGGAATCTTCACTGTGTCGGACAACATCGTCACCGGTGGAAAGACCACTCCGGAAGAACGTGAGAAGGCCTTCACGACGATGATGGAGCTGGCATTGCCGCTGGCTCGGCTCTAGAGCCCTGGTCTGCAATCAATCGGCTTGAAGTGTGAAATAGGTACAGTGCGATGAGTAATCCCGCCAGCAATACCAGCGTAAATGTGAACCCCTCTCAAAGCGCAGCGTCCAACGCTGCCGCGCCAAACCCTAAGGCCGCAGTCCCGGTCTTGCTGTTTTCCTTTGTATTCTGTTTGGTCTTGGACAATGGCTTTAAGTTCATGACCAAGCCGATTGCGGAATCTCTGGATCTCAGTGTCTCCACGGCCAGTCTGCAGGCGACACTCGCCGGTATTTTGATTGGCATTGGCGCGGTGGTGTACGCCGCATTGGCGGACAGCATCAGTATCCGCAAATTGATGATTGTCGGTATCGGCTTTGTCGCAGTGGGCTCTCTACTGGGTTATTTCTTCCAGGGCGTATGGCCAGTGGTGCTTACTGCCCGCATTATTCAAACTGCCGGTCTGGCGGCGGCTGAGACACTCTACGTCATCTATGTCACCAAGTACCTAAGCCCAGAAGATCAGAAAACCTACCTCGGCTTTTCCACCGCGGCTTTCCAAGCTGCACTGCTGATTGGAACGTTGACCTCGGGAATCGTGGCTACCTACATTTCCTGGCCGGCTATGTTCCTGATTTCGCTCATTCTGATAGTTGCCATTCCGTTCCTGATCAAGACAGTTCCGGAGGAGCAACAGCAGAAGAGTTACCTGGATATCTTTGGCTTGTTCCTCATCGCGGTCATCGCCACTGCGGTGATGCTGTTCATGCAGCAGTTCCAATGGTGGTGGCTGGTGGCCGCTGCGCTGGGCGTCGCGCTCTTTGTCTCGCACATCCGGACACATGACAACGCCGTGGTCAGCCCGTCGTTCTTTACCAATGCCCGCTACGTTTGCGCGCTGATTGTTGTGCTCGTGGTTTACATGGTCCAGTTGGGGTATTCGGCCATTCTGTTGCCGTATATGGTCGACGAACTCTATGGCATCAACCTCGACGGTGCTGCCTATATTCTCGCGCCGGGCTATCTCTGCGCGGTCATCGTTGGTGTAATGTCCGGCAAGGTTGCCAAGTTCCTGACTTCGAGGCAGGCTATTGTCACTGCCATCAGCATTATTATCGTCGCACTACTCATTCCTGCGGTGCTGCCGGGAGCCGGTGTTTCCACGGTTATCGTGTCTATGATTCTGTTCCCATCAGGGTTCGCGCTCATGTATGCGCCGTTGGTCGCGACCGCACTGCAGAACATTCCTGCGGCCAAGTCCGGTGTTGCAATCGGTTTCTACAATCTGACTATCAACATCGCCGTCCCGGTTGGCATTGCGTTAACGGCTATGCTTGTTGATTCTCGACCGGCCTTCTTCAGCGCCCTTTCCATCGCGCAGTCTGAAGCAGAAGGGGTCTCCGCTACCATCGCTTGGTTGCTGGCGCTCATGGCTGTCGTAGGTTTGCTGGTGTACGTCATCTCCGACCGCATCATCAACGACACCGCAGAGAACCGCGAGAGGGTCCAAGCCTAGGTTCGCGCAACATCTTGCGCTTGGTGCTTGACGACGGACATTGCGTCGTCAAGCACCTTTTTCTTTGTGTGACGTGGGCGCATGAGGGGAGAGGGTACAAATAAAAGGCGTTCATTGGAGAGATGAGCAAGAGCCGCGTGCTTAATAATGCGGGTGTGGGTAAGCTGCTAAGGGTAGTGGCTCCTTTCATCGGGGGCCTGACGTTTCGTAGTGGGACAAGGCTGGAATAGCCACCGCTGCAGCCGCTGTTTTGAACTCACTAAGAGTGAAGGACGTTCCTTATATATAAGGTGCGTTCGAAAAACGGCAATTTCAATGAAAAAGGGAGAGGTTTCCACGTGAGTTTCGATGATTGCCCACCCTCGACTCCGGCCCACCGTGAGAAGAATCCAGAGTCGCGTGCATGCCCAGTTGCGGCTATTGACTGGAACACGATTCCTGATGACAAGGATCTCGAGGTTTGGGATCGTCTGACCGGTAACTTCTGGTTGCCGGAAAAGGTGCCGCTGTCGAATGACATCAAGAGCTGGAATACGCTCAACGCGCTGGAGCAGCGCACCACGATGCGCGTGTTCACTGGTCTGACCATGTTGGACACCATCCAGGGCACAGTTGGCGCAGTATCGCTGATCCCCGATGCGCTGACTCCGCACGAGGAAGCTGTGTACACCAATATCGCCTTTATGGAATCGGTGCACGCAAAGAGCTACTCGTCGATTTTCCAGACGCTGGCGTCGACTCCTGAAATCCAGGATGCGTTCCGTTGGGGCGAGGAAAATGAGTACCTGCAGAAGAAGGCCAAGATCATCCTCGACTACTACGAGGGCGATAACCCGCAGAAGAAGAAGGTCGCTTCCACTTTGCTGGAGTCCTTCCTGTTCTACTCGGGCTTCTACCTGCCGATGTACTGGTCCAGCCACGCCAAGCTGACCAACACCGCGGACATTATTCGCCTGATTATTCGTGATGAGGCAGTTCACGGTTACTACATCGGTTACAAGTACCAGCGCAACCTGGAGCGTCTGACCCAGGCTGAACGTGACGAGCTGAAGGATTACACCTTCGATCTCATGTTTGATCTCTACGACAACGAGATTCAGTACACCGAAGAGATGTACGACGAACTCGGTTGGACCGAGGATGTCAAGCGTTTCCTGCGTTACAACGGCAACAAGGCTCTGAACAACTTGGGCTATGAGGGTATGTTCCCGGCCGACGAGACTCGAGTTTCGCCGTCAATCCTGTCGGCTCTGTCGCCGAATGCTGACGAAAACCACGACTTCTTCTCAGGTTCCGGCTCTTCCTATGTCATGGGTAAGGCTGAAGTAACCGAGGATGAGGACTGGGACTTCTAAAAGCACAGGTGTAGGGAGCATTCCGCACCGACCCCTACCCTGGTGACAGCACACACGGGGGTAGTAGTCCTAGTCTCGACGGTTCCTGCTAAAAAGGCGTTAGCCCAGGTTAAGACAATTCTCAGGAAACTAATAGTGTGCTTAGCTGAGTGGGGAAGTGAGCCGGAAAAACCCTTAGCCTTAACTTTTTCCAAGGTTCAGACTAGAATCTGGCACATAGCGGTAGGTGGGTTCGCCGTCGCGTACTCACCTGCACTATTCTCACAAGGACAAAACTTCAAATCCCTGTAGTGAGTTACAGGAAATCTTCGCGTAGTAAGGAGGAAGAATGACTGCAGTAGCGCCTCGTCCAGATCATGGCGTTGTAGCGCCGGAACGGCCGCAGCCGTTCGGACATGAGCGTAAGGGCAGCTGGGCGTGGGAAATGCTGACCACGACCGACCACAAGAAGCTGGGCATTATGTACATCATTATGTCCTTCTCGTTCTTCTTTGTCGGCGGTCTGATGGCTCTGCTTATCCGTGCTGAGCTCTTCGCCCCAGGACTTCAGTTCCTTTCTAACGAGCAGTTCAACCAGATGTTCACCATGCACGGCACGGTGATGCTGCTTCTGTTCGGTACCCCGATTGTTTGGGGTTTTGCTAACTACATTCTGCCGCTTCAGATTGGTGCTCCGGACGTGGCTTTCCCGCGTCTGAACGCTTTCGGCTTCTGGCTGACCACTGTTGGTGGCATTCTGATGCTGTCGGGCTTCCTGACTCCGGGTGGTGCTGCTGACTTCGGTTGGACCATGTACTCTCCGCTGTCTGACCCGATTCACTCCCCGGGTGTCGGTTCTGACCTGTGGATTGTCGGTGTCGGTATCGGTGGTGTCGGTACCATCGCTTCCGCTATTAACATGACCACCACTGTCCTGTGCCTCCGCGCACCGGGCATGACCATGTTCCGTATGCCAATCTTCACCTGGAACATCCTGGTTACCTCGATTCTGGCTCTGCTGATTTTCCCGATTCTGACTGCAGCTGCTCTGGGTGTTCTGTACGACCGTAAGCTGGGCGGTCACATTTACGACCCGGCAAACGGTGGCGCCATGCTGTGGCAGCACCTGTTCTGGTTCTTCGGCCACCCAGAGGTCTACGTTCTGCTGTTGCCGTTCGTGGGCATCATTACTGAGGTTGTTCCGGTCTTCTCCCGTAAGCCGCTGTTCGGCTACGCAGGTATGGTCTTCGCAACCCTGTCTATTGCAGGTCTGTCCATGGCTGTGTGGGCGCACCACATGTTCGTGACCGGTGGCGTTCTGCTTCCGTTCTTCTCGTTCATGACCTTCCTGATTTCGGTCCCGACCGGTGTTAAGTTCATCAACTGGATGGGTACCATGTGGCGCGGCCACATGACCTTCGAGTCCCCGATGACCTTCGCTCTCGGCTTCATCGTGACCTTCCTGTTCGGTGGTCTGACCGGTATTATGCTGGCTTCCCCGCCGCTGGACTTCCACGTCTCCGACACCTACTTCGTCGTGGCACACTTCCACTACACCCTGTTCGGTACCTTGGTCTTCGCTTCCTACTCGGGCGTTTACTTCTGGTTCCCGAAGATGACTGGTCGTATGCTCGACGAGAAGCTGGCAAAGGTTCACTTCTGGCTGACTTTCATCGGCTTTAACCTGACCTTCCTGGTCCAGCACTGGCTGGGTAACGAGGGCATGCCGCGTCGTTACGCCGACTACCTCGAGACTGATGGTTTCACCACCCTGAACATGATCTCCACCGTTGGTGCGTTCATCCTGGGTCTGTCTGTTATCCCGTTTGTCTGGAACGTCTTCAAGTCCTGGCGCTACGGTGAGGTCGTCACTGTTGATGACCCGTGGGGTTACGGTAACTCTCTCGAGTGGGCTACCTCTTGCCCGCCGCCGCGCCACAACTTCACCTCGATGCCGCGCATCCGCTCGGAGCGCCCGGCGTTCGAGCTGCACTACCCGCACATGGTTGAGCGTCAGCGCGCAGAGGCCCACGTTGGTCGCCAGCTCTAAGAGCTAGTGGCTACATGGCTGATGCAACTCTGAGTTAATAACTACGCGAAGCTACGGCCCCATCACGGAGAACCGTGATGGGGCCGTAGTCTTGTCTTTGAAAGTCTTTCCTAGGGAAGGCGCAGTAAGGGGGGGCGCAGGGAGCGCACCAAGGGAGCTGAAGGGGAGAGCAGCGGAGAGCAGGGGGGCGACAGCTAATGGCTGCGACTGGCCACCCTCCGAAGTGCGGAATCCCGCAATGCGATGAGCACTCTGCCGGGGCTTCATGCGATACTGGATTGGTGAATGAACAGGTAATTACCTCTCCCAGTCAGTCCGCAGATACCGATGCCTTGTCGGTTTCGTTAGCACCGGGACTAGCTCCGGTGCTTATTACCGCTGTTGGCCGAGACCGCCCGGGTGTCTCGGCATCCTTCTTCCGTGTGCTCGCGGCCCACGGAGTTCAGATTCTTGATGTGGAGCAGTCGGTGTTCCGCTCTAATTTGAGTCTCGGTGCGCTTGTTGGCGTCACAGAAGAGAAGGTCGGCGTTCTGCGTGAGGGGCTCATTGAAACACTGAAGCCTCACGGCATGACAGTCAGTTTCCAGCTTGATGCCCCGATTGAGCGCAGCGATGGATCTACCCACGCACTTGTCGTATTGGGTAATCCGGTCAATGCTGAGGATATTTCCCGTATCGGCCGTACTCTCGCAGATTACGGTGCAAACATCGATTCCATTCGCGGTATTGCCGACTACCCAGTTACTGGCCTGGAGCTGCTTGTCTCTATTCCGGACCCGAAGCCGGGTGCGGGCATTCCGCTGCGTAAGGCGCTGGCCGAGCTTGCACAGGACCAGGACATTGACATCGCAATTGAACGCGCAGGTTTGCAGCGCCGATCCAAGCGCTTGATTTGCTTCGATGTGGACTCCACTTTGATTACCGGTGAGGTCATTGAGATGCTGGCCGCCCACGCTGGTCGCGAGGCGGAGGTTGCAGCGGTTACAGAGCGTGCTATGCGCGGTGAACTGGACTTTGCTGAGTCATTGCACGAGCGAGTTAAGGCTCTGGCAGGCCTGCCGGTCAGCGTCCTTGAGGAAGTTACCAACTCCATCGAGCTGACCCCTGGCGCCCGCACTACGATCCGCACGCTGAAACGTCTCGGTTACAAGTGTGGTGCTGTCTCCGGTGGCTTTATCCAGATTCTGGAGCCACTGGCAAAGGATCTCGGTCTGGACTTTTACAAGGCCAATACCCTCGAGATTGAGGACGGAAAGCTGACCGGGCGCGTGGTCGGCGGTGTCGTTGATAGGCAGGAAAAGGCCCGCAGTCTTAAGGCGTTCGCCGCGGAGTCAGGGCTTCAGATGCACCAGACCGTCGCTGTCGGAGATGGCGCCAATGACATCGATATGTTGTCAGTCGCGGGCCTCGGTATTGCTTTCAACGCGAAGCCGGCGCTGAAGGAAATCGCTGACACGTCGGTCAACGTTCCATTCATGGACTCGATTCTGTTCATGTTGGGCATTTCCCGCGATGAAATCGACGATGCCGACCGCGAAGATGGCACCTTCCGCCGCGTGCCGTTGGAGCAGTAGTGCGACGCGAGGATCACAAGAATCTCGCTGTCACGGACGCATCATCGGTGCCGGAGTGGTTCCGCACTGCCCATAGCCTCCTGCCACAACCCGATAGGGAAGACCATGGCGAGGATGTGCCGTGGGCAATGGCTATTGTGCTTGAGGTTCCGAAGAAGGAACGCCCCTCGCGCACTGCGCTGCTCCGCGCCGCCGCGATGGCTGTTGTTGCTTGTTGCCTCGACGAGCGTGCAGGCGATGACACTTCGGCCTATCAACAAGGTCTGGTGTCTTGGTACGGTGCGCGCATCCGCAAGCTCACACGTCGCGCTCGCAATATCGGCTGGCAACGCGCTCAGCTTGCACCGGGTGTCACCGTGGACGTCGACGGCGCGCAAGCTCGCGCACTAGTGCCAACTCCTGTCGACGATACCTACCCGGAGATTGCCAAACTACAAATTTCCGGCACCGATTTGCCTTACGACGACCCGGAGACCACACCTCCCGACGACTCGGGCAACCATGGGAGAGCTGACACCTTTGCTCCGCCAGTGATTTGGGTGGACAAAAACCTGAATATGTCCGTTGGAAAGGTGGCCGCACAAGTTGGACACGGCTCAATGCTCTATGCGGCCAGCCTGTCGGTCGAGGAAGCGTGGGCGTGGGCGCAAAGTGGCTATGCGTTAGATGTTAAGGAAACACCCCGGGAGCAGTGGCCAGCGCCAGAGCTCCGCGCGGTTGAGGTTCAGGATGCCGGGTTTACTGAGATTGCACCCGGCTCAGTGACTGTCGCTGTGACTCCTGGGGCGGCAGCTTAAAGCTGAGCGCGTGCTGCCTCCATGGCCTTGAGGTCCTTCCGCAGAATCTTGCCCGTTGCTGACTTCGGGATTTCCTCCATGAATTCGACGACCCGCACCTTTTTGTACGGTGCGACGCGGTCGGCGACGTAGTCCATAATTTCGTCTTCAGTCACCTGCTTGCCTGCCTTGAGGACGACGTAAGCCTTTGGAATCTCCTCGCCGTCGGAGCGAATGACACCGCTGCAGGCGGCATCGGCAATACCCGGGTGGCTGAGCAGCACGGACTCGAGCTCAGCCGGCGGAACCTGGTAGCCCTTGTACTTAATCAGTTCCTTAAAGCGGTCGACGATGTACGCATTGCCGTGTTCGTCGAGTTCCGCAACGTCGCCGGTACGCAACCAACCGTCGACAAGCGTTTCTGCCGTAGCTTCTGGGTTGTTGAGGTAGCCCTTCATGACCTGCGGACCGTAAACCCACAGTTCGCCTGGCTTCGAGCGCCCCTGGGAGGGGACTGGAATCTCCTCGAAGCCGTCGGCCTCGAGGTCCACGATTTTGTATTGGGTATTCGGCACCGCGCGGCCGATGGAATCCAGCGGGCTATCGTGACCGATACGGATGTGGGCGGCGGGAGAGGACTCGGTCATGCCGTAGCCCTGAGCGACGACGCAGTCGAGGCGCTTTTCCACCTGTTCCGCGAGATCGAGCTGCAGGGATGCTGCGCCGGAGAAAACAGTCTCCAGGCTGGACAAATCGAAGGAATCGACAGCCGGGTGCTTAGCCAAGCCGACAGCAACAGGCGGTGCGATGAATGCGAACTTGACCTTGTGCTCAGCGATGATGGAGAGGAAGTCCAGGAGGTCGAACTTGCCCATGGTGTACTGAGTCGTGCGACGCCACAGGGACAGGTTCAGGAGTGCAGTCAGGCCGTAGATGTGGAAGAACGGCAGGATAGTGACGGCCGGGGTGTCCTCAGTCAGCGCGTTGACTGTGGCTCCGCCTGCCTGAGCGACGTTGGCCACCAGGTTGCGGTGGGTGAGCTGGACGCCCTTCGGCACACCGGTGGTTCCGGAGGAAAACGGAATCACGGCAACGTCATCGGGTGATACCTCGACGTCCGGGGCTGCGTGTCCCTCTGCAAGCAGCTCGCCCATGCCGTGGAGACCCGTCAGGCCGATAATCATCTCTTCCGGGAGACCAGCGGCCTCAGCGCCGTTAGCACCGGCCCAACCAATCGACGAAGTCGTTAGCATCATCTTGGCGTCAGAAATACGCAGCTGCTTTTCAACGTCCTCAGCAGTTGCCAGCGATGCAACCGTCGTGCAGACAGCCCCCGCGCGCAGGACACCGTGAAGAGCGACTGCGAAGGTTGTCGAGTTGGGGCAGTGAAGAGCCACAACGTCGCCCTTCTTAATCCCACGTGCTGCCAGCGCACCCGCGAACTTCTCAATGCTGGCCTTCAGATCACCGAAGGTGACCTCGGAGCCTGAGTCAACGATTGCAAGCTTGTCCTGGTGGCGCGGCTCAATTTCTCCGAAGAGGAACTCAAAGAGCGAGGTCTCCGGGATGTCGATGTCGGGGAGGTTGCTGGAAAGGGGCATGCAGGAAATCGCCTTTCTAATCTCGCGCACGGCTGCCAAGTGCCCTGCATCATTAGCTAGGTCGCTGCAGCAGTGCTGTGTTACACATCACAATAATGTATTGGATGAAAAAGCGTGGAAGTTTTTCCAGAAACTATGCCTGATCCAGCATTACTTCGTGAGCCCGGACAGCCCCCCTCTGAATCAGGTTTGGGTCAGCCGCCGCAACGCTCCAGCCGCAGTATCCAGGTTGGTCGTCCTCCAGAAGTCCGGCATCGACGCGGCAATCCAGGATCCATAGCGCGCAGTCGCCAACCGTGAATCCAACACCGCAACAACCCCGCGGTCATCGACTTGACGTAGCAGACGACCAGAACCCTGCGCCATCAGCAGCGCCGCATGTGTCGCTGAGACCTCCATAAAACCGTTTCGGCCAGCGGCATTAGCCGCATCGGAGCGTGCGGACAGTAGCGGGTCGTCGGGTCGGGGGAACGGGATACGATCGATGATGACACACGATAGCGATGGGCCAGGAACATCGACGCCTTGCCACAGCGTCAGCGTGCCAAACAAACATGTCTGTGGATTAGCTGCGAAGCGATCAACCAGAGCGCCGATAGAGTCATCGCCTTGGCACAGGACGTCGTAAGGCAGGCGCTTGCGCATTTCCTCGGCCGCTGCCTCGGCACCTCGGCGGGAGGAAAACAGCCCCAGCGTTCGCCCACCAGCGGCGCGGATGAGGCGTTCCATGATCGCGAACTGCTCTGGTGTGGCGCCGTCGCGTCCCGGACGAGGCAGGTCGCGTGCGACGTAGAGGATGCCAGATTTTTGCGGGTCAAAGGGCGTGCCGACGTCCAAGCCATCCCACTCTCCGGAGGGAAGCCCCCAGGCAGCGGCCATGGCATCGAACTTGCCACCAAGAGCCAGCGTTGCTGAAGTCAAGACGACGGTGGATTCGCCGAAGAGGCGTTCGCGAAGCAGCGCTGCGATGGACAGGGGAGCGACATAAACTGTCTTGTTCTCGCCAAGCCATACGACATCGTCGCTGCTGAACTCGAGAATCCGGACGACAGTATCGTGCATATTCTCCACGGCTGCGCGCACGGTCTGGCGCTCCGTGCTGTCAGAGTCGGAACCCGAACCACCGGAGCCCGACCCGCCAGAGCCGCCTGAGCCAGAGGTGCCCAGCGTGGTTTGCAGTTGCCACAGGCTATCGCGGAGCGAAGCTAGTGCCGCTCCCAGCTCACCGGGAATTTCTTCGAGTGCGCCGCTGTAGGCGTCGGCAAGCAATGCGACGGTCTCGCCGAGTAGATCCGTGGCATCGGTGACATCATCGACCTGCTCTGCGGCGCCGAATTTGCGGGCGCGCCGGGCCATCATGGTGATACCGGCAGGGGAGAGCTCGTCGGTGGCAACGGAGGTGATTCGACCGTCGAGCTCGTGAGCCTCGTCAATGACGACGCAGTCGTGCTGCGGCAAGATCATGGCGTCGGAGAGCGCATCGATGGCCAACAGTGCGTGATTGGTGACAACGATGTCGACGTTGGATGCCTCGCGGCGGGCTTGTTCGGCGAAACACTCCTCGCCGAAAGGGCAGGAAATAGAGCCGACGCATTCGCGGGCCGTGACGGAGACCTGCCGCCAGGCTTCGTTGGAGACACCCTTGTCCAGGCTGTCGCGGTCGCCGGTGTCGGTATCATTGGCCCACTCGCGTAGCCGCATGACCTCGGCAGCGGTTCGGCTGAGCTGCGCTTCGCTGAGTAGAGCAGTTGGGCCACCCATACTGGCCTGCTCGGATTCGTCACCGTCCATGACGGGATCTTTGATGACATTTCCGACCTTGGACTTGCACAGGTAGTTCGAACGCCCTTTGAGGATTGCGAAGGTCGGCGTGCGGGACAAGTGCGGTTCTAGTGAACTGACTAGCCGCGGCAAGTCGCGTTCGACCAGCTGACGCTGCAGCGCAATGGTCGCCGTGGAAACGATTACGGACTCGTCGGACTCCATTGCCTGCACAATGGCGGGCACCAGGTAGGCCAGTGACTTACCCGTACCGGTACCGGCTTGCACCGCCAGGTGCCGCTCGCGTGCAAAGGCTGAGGCAACCGCGCGGGACATCTTGACCTGATTCGGGCGAGTTGTTCCGCCGAGTCCCTTCACTGCTGCATCGAGAAGAGCTTCGATGCTGTCCGAGTCATGGACGCTGGCTCTCGGTGAAGCTAGCTCGTCAGCATCGTCAACATCGTCAAAGTCCTGAACGTCATCCGATAGCTCAGCAAAATCTGCGTGCTCGGGAGTATCCGACACAGTTCCCCCGCCGCCTAAACGCCGTGAAAACGGACGGACAGTACCGGCTCGTCACGGGAAAGTGCGAGCCCCTCCCACGGGAGGCTGACCAGTGCCTTAACCAAGTGATCGCGGGACTCCTCCAAGGTCGGTAGACCATCGACGACCTCGCCATCGCGCATCATCGGAATGGTTAGATCGCGGTAGTGCAGGTTGCCCACATCCGGGATTTCCGAGCCGAGCGGGAAAGCGATTTCCTCCACGGCGGTACCGGAACGGCGGCAGGTACGAATCGCCGCCTTCACGCCACCGTGGCTTCGCTTGTCCAACGAGCGCTTGGCGACGGGCACCCCATCAACTTCGACCATCTTGTAGACCAGTCCCGCAGTCGGTGCGCCGGAGCCTGTGACTACAGAGGTGCCCACACCGTAGACATCGACCGGCTCGGCCCTCAGCGCCGCAATGGCGAACTCGTCGAGGTCAGAGGACACTACGATGTTGGTGTTGTGTGCGCCCAGCGAGTCCAGCTGCTGACGCACCTGGCGAGCGAGAACTCCAAGGTCACCGGAGTCAATACGTACACCGCCGAGTTCCGGACCCGCGACCTCAATGGCCGTATTGACGCCCTCGGTGATGTCGTAGGTATCCACCAACAAAGTGGTGTCGGTCCCCAGCGTGTCAATCTGAGCTTTGAAGGCTGCAGGCTCGTTTGTCGTGCCATCTGGGTTGGTGTGTAACAGAGTCCACGCGTGCGCAGCGGTACCGGAGGCTGGGATGTTGTACCGTGCCGCCGCCTCCAAGTTGGAGGTGGCGCTAAAACCTGCCAGGTAGGCGGCGCGGGCAGCGGTCACAGCTGCTTCTTCATGAGTACGACGCGAACCCATTTCAATAATCGGGCGCCCACCGGCAGCCGTGACCATTCGGGTCGCTGCCGAGGCAATGGCGGAGTCCGCATTGAGAATGGAGAGAATAACAGTCTCCAAAATGACACACTCGGCGAAAGTGCCTCGCACCGTCAAAATTGGCGAGGCGGGGAAGTAGAGCTCTCCTTCGCGGTAGCCGTCGACTTGGCCACTGAAGGAATAGTTACGCAGGTAATCCAGCGTCCGGTCATCGAGGAAGTCCAGTGAAGCCAGCTGTTCCTCGGTGAAGCGGAAGTTGCGGATAGCATCCAACACACGCGCTGTACCTGCGACAACACCATAGCGGCGCTCATTCGGTAGGCGGCGGCCGAACACCTCGAAGGCAACCTGGCGCTCGCCGGATCCGTCGGCAAGCGATGCCTGCAGCATCGTCAGCTCGTACTTATCGGTGAGAAGGGCGGTGGAGGAATGCTTATCAATCACGGTCAATAGTCTAGTCGGCTGAAGCTGGCCGGGGCAGTCGGTTCCGGCGAGCGCGCGCCACTCCGTACTATCCTGGTGCCTATGAGCATGCCAGCAGCAACACCGATGCCCACTATGGATGCCGATGTCGTGACGGAATCGAACCGACCCTGGCAGTGCATTGTGTGGGATGACCAGGTTAATTCGATGAGTTATGTCACCTACGTGTTCCAGATGCTCTTCGGCATGGACCGAAAGAAGGCGCACGCGCTGATGATGACGGTTCACACGGAGGGTAAGGCAATCGTGTCTTCCGGTGAGCGTGACAAGGTGGAGGCTGATGTGAAGAAGCTCCACAAGGCGGGCTTGTGGGCAACAATGGAGCAGGCTGACTAAGCCGATATTCGACAGCGGGAGAGAATTTACATGCGTCCTTGGAAGCGCAAGCGATCCCTTCTCGGCGGTGGCGTCAAGTACGTCACGGCTTTTGAAGGCACGGAGCGGGATTTGCTGCTGAATCTGGCTGCTACTGTGGCGGACTCGCTGATGGAGCGAGCCCGGTCGGCGCCGAAGGATGAGCTCGCGGAAATGACGGGAATGCCCGTCGGACACTCCGAGGCCCCAGCCGATCCTAAGCTTGCGCGACTGTTGCCGGACTTCACCAAGCCGGGTGAGGAGAGCGTGGAGGGGGAAAACGCCCTCATGCGCCAGCTGCATGAGTCGGAGATTGTAGAGAGCAAGCTCCATTCTCTGCGTGCGATTATCGACGCCCTGGAGCCCGCCGAGTCGGGGCAGGTATCCATTTCGGAAAGCGATGCCCATGCCTGGGTTGCAGGTATCAATGACCTACGTATTTACCTGCACGTTTCCATGGAGAACCTCAATGGCTCCATCGAGCAGATTGAGCAGACCGACGCGATATACCAGTGGCTGTCCTACAACCAAGAGTCACTGCTGGATCAGCTCATGGGCGAGTAGCGAATCCGAGCAAAACCCCGAAAAGATGCAGTAATCAACTGAGGCTAACTGCCATGAACTGTGGTGAAAGGTGCCGTAGTCGACAATGAATTCTGAGATTTTCGCAATCAGCCCCACCGACATTCGACACCAAGCCAGCAGTGCTGCGCTGGGCACGAGCATCGACATTGGCGCAGGATGTCTCGACTCCATCGACGGCATCTCCATCGGCCATGCTGCTGAGGGGGACACCGGAGTCACCGTCATCGCCGCTCCAGGCGGTGCTGTCGGCGCTGTCGATGTCCGCGGTGGCGGTCCTGGCACTCGCGAGACCGACCTGCTCGCACCGGAGAATACCGTCGAACGCGCCCACGCTGTCGTTTTGGCTGGCGGCTCCGCATACGGCCTCGCAGCTGCCGACGGAGTTATGCGCGAACTGCGCGACCGCGGCATTGGCTTTGAGGTCACTCCCACTCGTCCGGATATCCTCGTGCCCATCGTTCCCGGTGCTGTCATCTTCGACCTGCTGTTAGGTGAGCCGACGCTGCCCACCGCTGAACTCGGGCGCGAGGCGTTGTCGCACGCGCTTGACGACGTCCCGGAGGACACTCCCTCCGGAACAGTAGGTGCCGGTGTTGGCGCTATGGCCGGGGCAATCAAGGGTGGTTTTGGACAAGCCCGTGTGACCTCCGCCGATGGTAAGTACTTTGTGGCTGCCGCAATGGTGGTCAACTCCTTTGGTGCAGTCATTGACCCGGAGGGACGCCTTTACGGAATGCCGGCGGCTGCCGGTGCCAGCAAGGAGGCATTGGCCCAGTTGGACCAGGTTTTCGTCGGTAGAACCAAGATTCTCGCCGATGCGGCTGGCGACGGGGAGTCGTCGGCAAGCACGCGAAACACGACGATTGGCACGTTGATAACCAATGCGCCGGTGACAACTGCGCAGTTGAAGCGGTTGGCGATGTGCGGTCATGATGGGCTGGCACGAGCGATTCGGCCGGCTCATGCACCGATGGACGGTGACACGCTGTTTGCGCTCAGCTCGGCCGAGGCAGCGGATAGCGAAAACGCTGAACCCGTGGGCTCGGATGTGGTGGCCCTGTTGGCTGCGATGGCGGCCGATGCGGTGCAGATGGCTATTGTCGATGCCGTGATGAGTGCAACGGGACGCGCGGGAGTAGCCGCGCTGTCAGAGATGCTGGACAAGTAGTGAGGGAAGTTCGCCAATGAATCCGCAATGGAGCTCGGGACAACAGCAGAATTACCAGAACTATGCGCAGTACCCGATGGGCGGTCCCGTGCAGACGCGGCGGAATAATCAGATTGTTCCACAGGATCGCGACGGCGGGCTCGGGGCGGCCATCAGTACGGCTATTGGGTACCTGGTACTTATCTGGACAGTCTTTCTGGTCAACGAATTCATCTTTGGTGGGGCACTGAACAACTTCGGTGTGCGCCCACGCGACACCTCGACTCTGTGGGGAATCTTGACCGCACCGCTGCTGCACGCAGATTACGGGCATATTGTGGCGAACTCTCTGCCCGGGGCGTTGTTCGCCGGTTTGATTGCAATGTCGTCGAAGCGGTTATTTTGGCAGGTCACACTCTTGATTACGGTCGTTGGTGGCGGTCTGACATGGTTGGTCGGCGGTGCAAATACCGTCCACATCGGTGCGTCCGGCCTGATTTACGGCTGGCTGGCGTTTTTGGTCGTGCGCGGTTTTGTGAACCGTCGGGTGATGCAGATTATTTTGGGCGTGATTCTGGCATCGATGTACTCGGGTCTTATCTGGGGAGTGCTGCCAACACAGATGGCTGTTAGTTGGCAGATGCACCTCTTCGGTGGGCTTGCGGGCATCTGGGCTGCGGTGATGTTTAAGCGCGGTCGCGCACGTGGCTAAGAGTGCACGTCGCTAAGAGCCCGAGGTATGCGGCATCAACTCCTGGCGGAAACGGCCTAGAATAGGAGCTTCGGTGTTTGACCAACGATATGAGGAGTCCAGATAGCGGTGGGAGCAGAAGCAGGAACTCAGGCAGTCAATCAGCTGACGGCGCAGGATAGCGGCTTCCCCGACCGAACAGCGCCGATTGGCATCTTCGACTCCGGTGTCGGTGGGCTGACAGTGGCGCGTGCCATCATGGATCAGCTTCCGCACGAGTCGATTATGTACATCGGCGATACTGCCAACGGCCCTTACGGCCCGCTGCGCATCGCCGAGGTTCGTCAGCACGCTGAAGCGATCGCCGATGAACTGGTTGCACGCGGCTGCAAGATGATTGTCATTGCCTGCAACACTGCTTCGGCCGCATTTTTGCGTGATGCCCGCGAGCGCTACCCAGTCCCAGTAGTCGAGGTCATTCTGCCCGCTGTGCGCCGTGCGGTCTCGACCACCAGGAACGGAAAAGTCGGTGTGATCGGTACCGCCGCCACGATTCGCTCCCGTGCCTACCAAGATCTCTTTGATGCAGTGCCCGGTGTGGATGTCTCCGCGGTCGACTGCCCGCGATTCGTGGACTTTGTCGAGCGAGGAATTACCTCTGGTCGCCAGATTCTGGGACTTGCAGAGGGCTACCTCGCGCCATTGCAGGCCGATGGTGTGGACACCCTCGTGCTGGGCTGCACCCACTATCCGCTGCTGTCCGGTGTGATTCAGCTGGCCATGGGCGAGGACGTCGCCCTAGTGTCCTCGGCGGAGGAGACGTCGAAGGACGTTCTGCGCATCCTCACAAAGACCGACATGCTCGCTGACCCGGAGAGTAATCCGACCCCTGTGCGCACATTTGAATCCACTGGAGATCCGCAAGTTTTTGCATCACTGGCAAAGCGCTTCCTCGGGCCCGGTATTAGCCAGGTCACTATGCATTCCCAAATGTGACCTTTCTTATTAAATCCAGACACTCCATTGGTTTTTTGCTCGTTTTTGATCAATTACATGGCAAGCTTGAAGTATGCGATTGAAGGTTCTGGGATGTACAGGCAGCATGGGTGGCCCATCGGCGCCAGCATCTGGCTACCTCATTGAGCTGGATAACGGTCGAACCTTTGTCATTGATTTGGGTCCCGGTGTCCTCGCCGAATTGCAGAAGATCTCTGATCCTGCAGCTTGTGATTTGTTACTAACTCATGTGCACCCAGACCACACTGCAGACATTCCAGGGCTGCTCGTCTGGCGTCGCTTCCACCCGACAGCCCCGGCGAGTTCCCGGAATCTCCTGGTTGGCCCCGGAGACATTCACGACCGGATAGGCACCATGTGCAAAGCACTGGGAAGTGAAGAAGATGCCAACCTGGAAGACACTTTTGACCAGGTTGTGAGTAGCCCCGGTGAACCACTGTTAGTCGGTGGGGGCGAAGCGGACGGAGGCGCCGTCGTCACGCCGTATAACATGGTCCACCCGGTGCCAGCTGTTGGATACCGCATTGAAGCAGATGGTCTGACCATTGCATACACCGGAGATACTGCGTGGACCGATGAACTGGTGGAGCTGGCGCGGAATGCGGATATCTTCATCTGTGAAGCCACATGGTGCAGCAACGAAGAGGGCACACCGCCGGACATGCACCTGACGGGCTATGAGGCCGGAAAGGCAGCGACACTCGCGGGGGTCAAGAAGCTGGTGCTGACTCACATTCCGCCATACGCCGACGGTGAGGAAGCACTGGGTGCTGCGAAGAGTACCTTTGCCGGTGACGTTGAATTGGCCTACCTGGGCATGGAGCTAGGCGGCTAGTCTCAGCGATTATCGAGTTTCCATACAGCTGTCGCACCGCTTTCGCGCCGGGCGGTAGGGTAGTTGGCATGACTACAGCTAATTCCAATTTTCGCCGTGCCGATGGACGCGCGGTTGATGAAATGCGCAAGGTGACCATCACTCGTGGCTTCACCGACAATCCGGCAGGTTCTGTGCTGGTTACTTTCGGCAATACGCGTGTGATGTGCACCGCTTCTGTTGAACAGTCGGTGCCGCGATTCAAGCGTGATTCCGGCGAGGGCTGGTTGACCGCTGAGTACTCCATGCTGCCGGCCTCTACCCATGAGCGCATGCCCCGCGAGTCGATGCGCGGCAAGGTCAAGGGGCGCACTCACGAGATTTCCCGTCTGATCGGGCGCTCTCTGCGAGCTGCTATCGATTTGAAGGAACTCGGTGAGAACACCATCAACATCGACTGTGATGTTCTGCAGGCGGATGGTGGTACTCGTACCGCCTCCATTACTGGTGCGTACGTTGCTCTGGCTGATGCCCTGACCTACCTGCATGCAGCGGGCGCAGTTCCGGGCACCCCGCTGAAGGCACCAGTCGCAGCGGTTTCGGTTGGCATTATTGACGGCCGTGTCTGCCTGGACCTGCCTTACGAGGAGGACTCCCGCGCTGAGGTTGACCTCAATGTGGTGATGACCGCAGAGGGCAAGTTCGTCGAAATCCAGGGCACTGGCGAGGAAGGCACCTTCGACCGAGGTCAGCTGAATGACATGCTCGACTCTGCGGAAAAGGGTCTGCGCGAGCTCATCGCCCTGCAGCAGGAAGTTCTGCGTGCGCCGTACCCGGGTGAGCTGCCGTGAAGCTCCTCGTCGCTACCCGAAATTCTAAAAAACTAGTCGAGCTCGATCGCATCCTGCGTGCGGCGGGTATTGATTCGGTGGAACTTCTTTCGCTTAGCGACGTCCCGGAGTACCCAGAGCGCCCTGAAACCGGTCGCACTTTTGCGGACAACGCCTACATCAAGGCTTTCGATGGTGCGACACACACCGGCTACGCCTGCTTGGCAGACGATTCGGGGCTCAGCGTCGATGAGCTAAACGGCATGCCGGGTGTGCTCTCGGCGCGTTGGTCCGGCGTTCATGGCGACGATGTCGCTAACTACGAGCTGCTGCTCGCTCAAATGGGTGACTGCCCAGATGAGCGTCGCACTGCGTCCTTCCGTACCGCCTGCGCGTTGGTCGTCCCTGGTGTCAAGGAGGTGCCGTCCGCGCTTGCCGACGGCGGTTTCCCAGCCGTCCTCGATGAAGCCGGTAACCTGCTGCTGGTTGTGGAGGGCCGCTGGCCTGGCTCCATTCTGCGCGAGCCTGTTGGGGACAATGGGTTCGGCTACGATCCGGTGTTCGCGCCCGCAGTTGGTGAGGGCAATGATGCGGAGGGCACTTTGTCTGCGGCACAAATGAGCGCCGAAGACAAGGACGCTTTTAGCCACAGGGGGCGTGCACTGCGTGCCTTGACTCCGGCGCTGAAGATCCTGGCTGAGGCAGAGTCTGAGGGATAGCCCTGGGGTGAGCCCTTGGGGAACCCTCGGGCTGCCGAGAGCCCGCTACTTCAGCTGGAAAGCGGTCTCGACTTCCTCACGGCGCTTCTTCTCGACAAAGAAGGAGAGGAACGGGACCACGCCACCGAGCGCGGTGATGATCCACTTTGCTGGTTCCCAGCGGGCCTTGGTACCCAGGTTTACGGTGGCAATGAGGAATGCCATGTAGCCGAAGCCGTGAATCTGGGCGGTGTAGAAGAACCACCGTGGTGCGTCGGCGGAGTTGTCGAGGATGAGGTACTTGTAAATCATCTCGGCACACAGCAAGAGCAGCATCACACCCGTGAAGTAGGCGGTGACGGAGAAGTACGTCAGTGCCTTCCTTACGCGCTCTTGACGATCTGGATTGATGTTGGTCACTAAAAGTCCTTTTCTTGAATAAGCAGTTATCGCCTAGGCGTTGGTGCCAGAGTCCGTCGATTGTGTCTCATCCACACGCTGCACCTTTCGCGAGCCATCTGGGTTGGTCGGCAGGAATTCGTCTGGAATTTCCGTCATGACATCGTCTTTAGCCTCAAAAGCGGCCTCGCTATTGCCACTCAGGCGTTCGCGTTCGTACTCCATGTATTTGCGGTAGGCCCAAATAAAGAACAGGCCGAAAGCAGGCCACTGCAGTGCATATCCCAGGTTTTGAAATGAGTTGGTTGTGTTCCACCTGCTGAGCTGCCAGTAGGCGAGTGCAAGAGTGGCGCCGACTGCAAGAGCCAAGAAGATCAGTTGAACCACGCGTGTACGAGTGGGAATCTTTGCAGGCTTGCCAGTGGTATCGGAATGCTGTGAAGTGGACACATAACCACCATAGCTAGTCCGTGACCTGCCAAGCTAGCGCGCTCGCTGTATAAGGCAGGGGATGGGACATTAGGAAATCTGCGGCAAACCCGTTAAAGTGTGTACAGTTCAAATGAGCTGTGAAAGTTCGTTGTGCCTGTAGGTGGCTAATAAGTAGTCCATGCTTGCGGGGGCTGTACGGAACTATCACGGATTTGCGACGGGCGCCTGTGGCGGAATTGGCAGACGCGCTGGATTTAGGTTCCAGTGCCTTCGGGCGTGGGAGTTCAAGTCTCCCCAGGCGCACACATAAACACCCCGTGACTATGCAGGTCACGGGGTATTTTCATTTTCTTCCCGTCAGATTTTCCGCCCTCATTACGCCGTGTGCCCAAAATCTGACCCATTTCCCGCGCGAAGCTATTCCAAGGTCGCCAATCTCCCACGCAGGGTGTAGAACCATGACTATGAAAGTTGTTGTCTGCGTCGTTTATCCCCGCTACCCGGATAACACTGAACCTCTCGGCGGCTTTGTCGAATCCGAAGAAACTGCCCTCGCGATTGACAACTGGTGGCGCGCACAACCTGGGGACATGATTGGCACCTGGGAAGATTTCGAGGTCGAGGTCGAAAGTCGCGACCAACTCCTCTATGGGGTATTTAGCGGCACACCCGCCCACAAAATCGACGAGCCAGGTTTCTGGGACCCCATCTGTCACGGGGTGTACACCGACCGTAAGGTAGCTGAGCACGAGGCAAAACCCAAGACAATGTGGGAGGCCAACAACTGCCCACCAAAGTTTGTCCTCCCGTTCCGCCTGGGATGGAAGTTTGACCGGTATTTCCCCGATGGAAAGCCCTGGCCGCCAGACCAGTTGTAGAACTGCGGCAGTCCCGCCTCTTTTGGCAGGAACACAAGACGGGGCAGTCGCACAGCGCGTGTGAGTACCATTCTGGGAAACCTCTGTTCGCTCATTCCACTGCGTAGGGCAATCGAACCTGTCGATACAATGACACTGCTCGAATCGTATCTTGAATCGTAAGGTGGAAGCAGGGAGGCAACATGAGCATCTCGATGCATCTGGATGAGTACATGGCGCGTCGTGGCATAGTTCCCGACGACACTGTGGTCAACGATGATCCCTGCGCAATCTTCGACGGCAAAGTCGAGCGCGACGGTAGGTCGCAGCAGGACCTTGAAGAGTCAGAGCGGCGCTTAGAAGAAGCGGAGTCCGCAATTTTGGATGCGCTAGGCGATTAATTGGCGAAAAACTGAGCGTTCTAGTTGCACATTGAGACTCATTCTGAGTGTGATGTTCATCACCGATTAGGTGTAAATCGACGCAGTCATCGTGGTTTCATTTTCCGTTGCCGATGCCGCCACAGGGATGAAGCGCAAGCAGTTTCCCGGCAGGGGAACACTGTTTTCTACCTGCGAAGTTCTTTCACTTTTGACGCGTTGTGCTCGCTGATCTTGCAGCCGTGTCAGGCCTCTCGTTTTGGGGCTGCAAATTATCTTCGCGTTGATGGCAGCGCAAAACCGCGCGAGAAAAACATGATGGATTCCTCATGATTTATGGCATAGTGTCCTGGCAAGGATTTGGAAACAAAAGATGTTTTCATTTCGTACCCCACAAGATAAGGACCTCAGCCACGTGAAATACGAAAAACTCGCCACTTTGCCGACCAATGTCGTAACTGCTCCAGATCTGGGTACCTTTGCAGTCACTTTTGCCGGTCAATCGCAACCATGGCTGGACACTCTCTCCAGCGTCATGGCCAGTGGCAACTCAAAGAAACTACGCGAAGTTTTCACTCGCGCTGAGGAACTGCTCGCACCGCTTGACGACGATCTCATCGGCCAGCTTCCCGCAGGTTTTGACCCCTTTGGCTGGGCAATCTCACTCGTGACAGACGAGCCTTTTACCGGAGATACAACCAACCCTGCGGTAAGCGTCCCAGGCATCGTCTTGGCACAGTTGGGCATTGTCGAGTTGCTGGCAAAGCAGGGAATTAATATCACCGAAGCGGTAGCGGTAACCGGCCATTCGCAAGGTGTTCTTGCCGCTGAGATCGTCGCTCACCCAGAGAAGGCAGCAGAGCTTGTTGCACTTGCTCGCCTCATCGGTGTCGCGTGTGCGCGCGGAAGCCGAGTAGCTGGATTTGGGCGCGCACCGATGATGAGCATCTCTGGCCTGACGGTCGAGGAGTTGGAACCTCTGCTCCCACAGGGTTGCGTCATCGGTCTGAAGAATACGCAGACCACTAGCGTAGTTATCGGCAAGCAAGATGAACTGGACCAGCTGGCAGAGCAGCTCGCAGCGCAGCAGCCGAGGGGGCGGGAAGTCGAATGTACAGTTTTGCCAGTTAGCGGCGCATTCCATCACCCAGCGCTGGCACCTGTCGTGGCATGGGTAGTGGAGCGAGCTGAGCGCATTGGGCTAGATGCGGAAACGGCGGACCGGCTTGCGCGTGCAATCTTGGTTGACCCCAGTGACTGGAGCGCCGAAGTACGGGGGCTCATAGACCTTGGGGCAACCACCATTTTGGATCTGGGGCCGAACACAGGCGTCGTCAAGCTGACAGAACGTAACTCCGAAGGCTATGGCGTAGCGGTGATTGCTGCGGCAACAGCTGCGGGGAGGGGCGTCCTGTCTGAGAGCGACATTGAGCATCCGACATCGTGGCTGGAGTTTGCACCGCGTTTGGTCACTGGGGATAAGCCCCGTGTCGAGACGAAGTTCACCAAGTTGACCGGGCGCTCGCCCATTCTGCTCGGTGGTATGACCCCGACAACCGTCGACCCTGAGATTGTGGCGGCTGCTGCGAATGCGGGGTTCTGGGCGGAGCTGGCCGGTGGCGGCCAAGTCACGCCGGAGATCTTCGAGGCTAATGTGGCGCGACTCTCCGAACTGCTCGAGGAGGGCCGCAGTGCACAGTTCAACACCATGTTTTTGGATCCGTACCTGTGGGGTTTGCATATTGGAAGCCGGCGTTTGCTCCCGCGTGCGGTGGCAGCGGGGCGACCGATTGATGGTGTCACCATCTCTGCGGGCATCCCCGAGGTGGACGAGGCAGTAGAGCTAGTAAAGCAGCTGCGCGAGGGCGGAATTCCGCATATTTCCTTCAAGCCGGGCACAATCGCACAAATCGAGTCGGTGCTTGAAATTGCAGATACCTTGGCGCAGCAGGACACACCGTATCCAATAATCATGCAGGTTGAAGGTGGGCGTGCTGGTGGCCATCACTCCTGGGAAGACCTCGATGACCTGCTAATTAACACCTACGCAAAGATCCGCAGACGAGATGTGGTGCTTGCTGTTGGCGGTGGCATCGGCAAGCCAGAACAGGCCCGTGATTATCTGATGGGCACGTGGTCGACACGTTACGGGTTGGCGCCGATGCCGGTAGATGCTGTCATCATTGGCACAGCTGCGATGGCGGCAAAGGAGTCGACCGCCTCTGAGTCCGTGAAACAAATGCTGGTCGACACCGTCGGCACTGACAACTGGATTCCCGCTGGTAGCACCATGGATGGCATGGCGTCGGGGCGCAGCCAGTTGGGTGCTGATATCCACGAAATTGATAACGCCGCAGCACGCGCAGGCAGATTGCTTGACGAAGTCGCAGGTGATCTCACTAAGGTCACCGAACGACGCGCAGAGATCATCGAGGCAATTAACGCCACCGCGAAGCCGTACTTCGGAGATGTCAGCACCATGACGTATGCCGAGGTGCTGAATCGCTATCTCGAATTGTGTGCGCCCGAAGGGACGTTCCTCGATTCGACGTGGTCGACGCGCTTTGTCGCACTCGTCGACCGCGTAGAGGCACGATTGAATGCCGTCGATGCGGGCACGTTTGCCGCGCTTGCCGACGGCGACAGCTTGCGCACCCAGCCGCAGACCGAAATCTCGCGACTATCCGGCCTGTTGAACCTGGATACCCAGCTCCACCCAGCAGATGTCACTTTCTTTATCTCTGAGCTCTGCCGCACACCTGGCAAACCTGTGCCATTCGTTCCGGTTATCGATGCTGAGGTTCGTCGCTGGTGGCGATCGGACTCCCTATGGCAGGCGCATGACTCTCGCTACGATGCGGATCAAGTCTGCATCATCCCAGGGCCGCAAGCTGTTTCGGGCATTACCCGCGCGAATGAGCCAGTAGCAGAGATTCTGGGCCGGTTTGAAAAAGCTACCGCACAGGCATTGATGGATACCGGCTACTTGCCGGAGGTACCTGTTGATGCCCTCAGCCGGATGCTCGCAGCACCTGTGATTTGGTGGGCTGGCCGACAGCAGCCGAACCCGGCGCTGGCACTTGGCGCGGAACATGAGTGGGTATGTGTATCTGACGCAAGTGATGTCTCTCGTTCGCAACGCCTGGAACATCCAGGTACTGGTGCCATTGTGGAGACCATTGGAGCTGATGGGAGCAATGATGAGGGCGGGGAGGACCTCGTCTGGGCACAGCTGACGGTTCCGCTGCCCGATGCTGCGGGCGAGAATACGAAACTGCGAATTTGCCTGTGCCAGAGTGCAGCGGTGGGCGCAGTGCCCGTCGTTAAGCATGAGGATGCGACAGCCGCGATGCGGGAGCTGACGCGAATCGCAGCTGGCGGTGAGCTTGCAAACATCGTCGATGGGGTCGCGGAGTGGGAATCCGTGTGGGATCCGATGGCGATGGCTGACTACGATGCGGTCACTATTGCAGCTGCCGGCGATGAGTCACAGGCGACGGTGCCGGACGCGTTGGTTGGGCATGCTTGGCCAGCGATTTTTGCGGCAGTCGCGCAGGCGCGTACTGAGACCGGCATTGATGTTGTTGAGGGCATGCTCGCGCTTGTTCACCTTGAGCATCACATTCGTATGATTGGGGCTCTGCCGCAGGAAACCACAACGTTGCGGATTAGTGCGCGTGTCGACGAGGTCGTTGATACGGACTTAGGGCGACTCGTTGTGGTGCGCGCGGAGGTTCGTGATGGCGGTACGCTGCTCGCTACCTTGAGTGAACGCTTTGCCATTCGTGGCCGAAACGGCGGCGAGACAGCGCGGACCAACACTGTGCCATTTCCAACGGTCACGGATACGCCACGAAGTTTCCGCGGTGCGTTGACCGTGGAAGCGCCTAAGGCGATGGAGCCATTTAGCTATGTCACGGGCGATCGCAATCCTATCCACGTCGATTCCCGTGCAGCAGTGCTCGCTGGTCTACCAGGGGTTATTGTCCATGGAATGTGGCTGTCGGCGATGGCCGAGCATGCGGCTGTTGTCACGTCGGATGCCGGCATGGGCAATCGGGTGATTGAGTTCACTGCGACTATGCTGAGCCCGGTTCTACCTGGACAGCAAGTGAAATTCTCTGTCGAACGCCGTGGTTTTGATGACCGCCCAGGCGCCGGTGAAGTCCGCGAAGTCACGGCCACAGTAGATGGCGAGCTGGTATTGACCGCCACTGCTGTAATCGCCGCACCGACGACCGCGTATGTCTTCCCTGGTCAGGGGATTCAATCACAGGGGATGGGGCTGTCTGCTCGGACTCGCAGCGTAGCGGCCCGCCGCGTGTGGGACCAGGCTGATGCGATGACCCGAGAGAAGCTTGGCTTTTCCGTACTGGCTATTGTCCGGGACAACCCGGTAGAGGTGGTCGTGGATGGTGTGCGCTATTTCCACCCAGAAGGTGTTCTGAATCTGACTCAGTTCACCCAGGTTGCGATGGCGACGTTGGGGCTGGCACAGGTTGCGGAGCTCCGTGAAGCAGGGCTGCTAGATGAAACAGCTCACTTTGCGGGACACTCTGTCGGTGAGTACAACGCGCTGGCGGCTTTCGCTGGTGCGCTTGACGCAGACGCCGTGTTGGAGGTTGTCTACCGCCGCGGTTTGACCATGCATGAACTGGTCGAACGTGATGAGCAGGGGAGGTCCAACTATGGTTTGTGCGCCTTGCGTCCGGACAAGATTGGCGTGGGCGAGGACGAGGTCACTGAGTTTGTTAATCGGTTGTCGCAGGAAACCGGTGAGTTCCTCGAAGTCGTAAATCTCAACCTGGCAGGCAAGCAGTACGCCGTCGCCGGCACCGTCGCGGGGCTGGCGGCATTGGCTGAACAGTGCGAGCGCCGTAGCTCGGACGGCAAGGGATTCGTGCGTATCCCAGGTATTGATGTGCCATTCCACTCCAGTGTCCTGCGCGACGGTGTGGATTCCTTCCGTAAACACCTGGAGCGGCTGCTGCCGGCGGAAATCGCTCCAGAACGCCTGGTGGGACGCTATATCCCGAATCTCACCGCGACCTCTTTTGAGCTGACTGAGAAGTTTGTCCGCCAGATGGCTGCGGTCGTCGACTCAGACGTTCTGGAAAACATCCTTGCCGATTTCGACTCTGCCGCTGAAAACCCGGCGCGCCTGGCCCGCATGTTGCTGGTCGAGCTGCTGGCCTGGCAATTCTGCTCACCGGTGAGGTGGATTGAAACGCAGGATCTGCTGCTTGAGGATCTTGGCGTCAGCCGCATTATTGAAGTCGGTGTAGGTACAGCGCCCACACTGGCAAACCTGGCTGCCCGTACCTGCCAGCTGCTCCGTCACCGAAGCCGGGACATTCGAGTGCTCAATCTCGAACGTGATGCTGATGCAGTGTTTATGCGCGACCAAATTCAGCCGGAAAAGCCTGAGCCCGAGTCGGAGGTGACAACAGAGCAGGACTCGGCGCAGGCTCTATCTGGAGAATCAGGAGAAGCGGGAGAAACAGGAGAAGCGGGAGCAGCGGCCGCAGCAGCGCCGACGGTATCCGCCGACCAATCCGCGGCGACCGAACAGGCCACCACGATCACGAGTTCTGCCACTCCGGCTGCCGAAGTTGCTGATATTTCCGTCAGCCCGGCAGAAGCGCTGGAAGTTCTTATTTGCCAATGGACGAAGGTGCGCCCCGACCAGCTCGGTGCCGCTGACTCCATCGAGACTCTGGTCGATGGAGTCTCATCTCGACGCAATCAACTGCTGCTCGATCTCGGAGTGGAATTCGACCTCGGTTCAATCGAGGGGGCAGCAGATGCGGAACTGGCGGATCTAAAGGACAAGATTGATAGCTTGGCCAGTGGGTATTCGGCATTCGGTCCGATTCTCTCCGAAGCCATTGCCGACGGTATTCGCCGGATTACCGGTCCCGCTGGTGCAGGCGTGAATTACATTGATGATTATGTGCTGGGTGAATGGCAGCTTGGCAAGGGGTGGGCAACCGCAGTCAGCGCTGAGATGATGCTTGGTACTCGTGAGGGCGCATCCCTGCGCGGCGGCAATCTTGCGCATCTGGCACCGGCCGCCCCAACCAGTACTGCTGAACTCAACCAGCTAATCGATGAAGCGATCCTTGCTGTCGCCATGCAGCGCGGTGTAGCTGTCGCTAAGCCGTCGGCAGGTGACAGCGGTGCTGGGGTGGTCGACTCGGCTGCACTCACTGAGTTTGCAGATAAACTGACAGGTCAGCGAGGCATTCTTGCGACCGCGGCACGCACGATTCTGGAGCAACTCGGCCACGAGATTACCGATGCCATTGACTTCGATGCCGAAGACGCCGACAGCAACCTGGTAAATCTTGTCACCGCTGAACTCGGCGCGGACTGGCCGAAGCTGGTCACCCCGACGTTTACGCCCACCAAGGCAGTGCTTCTCGACGACCGCTGGGCCACCTCCCGCGATGACCTCGCGCGCCTATGGGCAGCCGCTGATGAGGATGTGGCTGGCACCGCGCCGGGCAGTATCCATGAAACCGCAGTTGAGCAGGCACAGTGGTGGGCTGCCAAGGCAGACGAGGCAGGACGGACACAGTTGGCGAGTATCTACCGCCAGTTGGCGGATGAGGTCATCACGAATGTGGACGAACTGCCGATGAGCTCCGACATTGCAGTTGTTACCGGCGCATCGCCAAATTCGATTGGTTCTGCCGTAACTGCACAGCTGCTGTCTCAGGGTGCAACCGTTGTTGTTACCACTTCACGCCTTGGACGCGAACGCCTGAGCTTCTACAAGCAGCTCTATCGCGTGAATGCGCAGGGCGAGGCGAAGCTGTGGGTGGTACCGGCGAACTTGTCCAGTTTCCAGGACCTGGATTCCCTTATCGACTGGATTGGAACCGAGCAGACTACGACGATTGGTGCGGAAGTGGTCGTGACCAAGCCCGCACTGTCACCGACGCTACTATTCCCGTTCGCGGCGCCTACGGTTTCGGGCTCGCTTGCCGACGCCGGTCCCGCGTCCGAGACCCAAATGCGTCTGCTTCTGTGGTCGGTGGAACGACTCATCGCAGGGATGTCAGCACTTGGCGGGGACAATAATCTGCAGCATCGTTTGCACGTGGTGCTGCCGGGTTCACCGAACCGTGGTCGCTTCGGCGGCGATGGTGCCTATGGTGAAGCCAAGGCCGCTCTCGACGCAGTGGTGGCGCGCTGGAATGTGGAGGACGCTTGGCGTACGCGCACCACTCTGGCTCATGCACAGATTGGTTGGGTCCGAGGAACCAACCTGATGGGTGGAAACGATCCGTTGGTTGCTGCAGTGGAAGCAAAGGGAGTCCGCACCTTCTCCACCGAAGAAATGGCAGCTGAACTGATTGAGCTCGCGAGCTCGGAGACTCGGAAGAATGCTCAAACCCGCCCGATTCAGGCCGATCTCACCGGTGGATTGGGTGACGTTGACCTCAACATTGCGCAATTGGCGCAGGAGGCTGCACAGGCGGCTGGCCTATCAGCTCAAAACTCCGAGGTCGCTAGCGGGGCGCGCTCGCAGGAGCCGTCGTCAAGCCGTGTCTTAAGCGGCCTGCCAAGCCCGCGTCGACCGATTTCGCAGACAACACCGACCTTTGGTGACATCGCAGCGGCTCCGGAGGACATGGTGGTCATCGTGGGCGCCGGTGAGCTTGGACCGTACGGTTCTTCCCGGACGCGCTTTGAGGCCGAAGTCGATGATATTTCTGCAGCGGGAATTGTGGAATTAGCCTGGTCAATGGGGCTGATTTCCTATGAGGGTGGCTGGCGCGATGCCGATGGGCAACCGTTGGCAGAAAGCGACATTGCTTCGCGCTACCGCGATGAAGTGTTGGCGCGAGTTGGTGTGCGTCGTTACGCCGATGATGGCGATTTGGTTGATAATACGATGACTGAGCTGACCACGGTCTACCTGGATCGTGCGTTGAGCTTTGCGGTGCGCGATCGCGCGGCAGCGGAGACTTTTGTCAGTTCCAACCCGGACAACACCACTGCGAGCTTCGATGCTGAGACAGGGCAGTGGCTTGTGACACGAGCCGCTGGCACGCCGGTTCAGGTTCCGCGCCGAATGGCGATGAGCCGCTATGTTGGCGGTCAGATTCCGCAGGGCTTTGACCCGGCACGCTACGGTATTCCGGCGGACATGATGGACAATCTGGACCGCGTGAGCTTGTGGGACATTGTCTGTACTGTTGATGCGTTCCTGTCATCGGGCTTCAGCCCAGCGCAACTGCTGGAAGCGGTCAACCCGGCGCGAGTGTCGTCGACACAGGGCACAGGTATTGGTGCGATGGAGTCGCTGCGCAGTCTCTACATCGACGGCCTGCTGGGGCAACCGCGAGCCAATGACGTCCTGCAGGAGGCATTGCCAAATGTGATTGCCGCCCACGTTATGCAGTCTTATGTCGGTGGCTACGGACAGATGATTCACCCTGTCGCAGCCTGTGCGACGGCAGCGGTGTCGGTGGAGGAGGGCGTCGACAAGATAGCCCTGGGTAAGGCAGATTTCGTTGTCGCAGGTGGCTTCGATGACCTATCCACAGAGGGGATTACAGGTTTCGGCGACATGGCCGCCACAGCTGATTCCGCCACCATGGAAGATAAGGGTATCGACCATGCGTACTTCTCCAGGCCGAACGATCGTCGACGCGGAGGCTTCGTGGAGTCGCAAGGTGGCGGAACGGTGCTGTTGGCTCGCGGAGACATCGCTCGTGACATGGGACTCCCCGTGCTCGGTGTCGTTGCATACGCCCAGTCCTTCGCCGACGGCGCGCACACATCCATCCCGGCGCCGGGTTTGGGTGCACTAGCGGCAGCTCAGGGCGGCGAGAAGTCTCGGTTGGCTCGCGCACTTGCATCACTCGATGTCACTGCGGATCAGGTCGCGGTGTTGTCCAAGCACGATACCTCGACCAATGCCAATGACCCCAATGAGTCTGAACTGCATGAACGCATTGCAGATGAACTCGGTCGCGAGCGCTCGAACCCGCTGCTGGTGGTCTCTCAGAAATCCCTGACCGGACACGCCAAGGGTGGAGCTGCAGCGTTCCAGATCATTGGTCTGACTCAAGTATTGCGCAGCGGCATTGTGCCAGGTAATCGATCGCTGGACTGCGTCGATCCCGCATTGGCTGAGCATTCGCGTCTGGTATGGCCGACGAAGGCAGTCAATTTCGGCAATACGTTGCCGCTGAAGGCTGGCTTTGTTACCTCGCTCGGGTTCGGACATGTCTCGGCACTGGTGGCAGTCGTCCATCCGGAAGCTTTCTATCAAGCGATAGTGCAGCACGATGGCGCTGAGGTTGCGGAGCGTTGGCGTAGCGCGGCGCACAACCGCGAAGCGGCTGGTCTGCGTCGCATTGATGAGGCTATTTACGGTGGGGAAACTCTCTACGAGCGTCCACGCGAGCGAAACCTGGCGGACGGTGGCCGGTTCGGCTCACCCGCTGCATTGGAAAAGGCCGTCCTGCTTTCCGATGGCGCCCGTCTGATCGATGGTGTCCTCCAGCCATGATTGGCGTAGACCTCGTCTATATTCCGAGCTTCGAAGAGCAGCTGAATATGCCAGGCAGTCAGTTCGCGCAGGCGGTTTTCACACCTGCGGAGCTACTGGTAGCTAGGCGCCGCGGAGCAGTCGGCGGCGCGCTGGCACGTCACTTAGCGGGCCGCTGGGCTGCGAAGGAAGCCTTCATCAAGGCCTGGTCGCAGACTCTCTTCGGCAGTCAACCGCCGATTGCGCGAGATCAGCTGGACTGGCGGGAAATAGAGGTGCAGCCGGATGCCTACGGTCGCGTGAGCATCAGTCTCCACGGAGCTGTGAGCCGCCATTTCCACGATCAGGGGTGGCAGCTGGGGCCGTCGTTAAGCATCTCGCACGACGGCGACTACGCAATCGCCGTCGTACGCTTGGACTAGTCCGGCGCCGTGCTAATCGACGGACTTTTGACGGCGACCGACCAGGATGCCGGCACCGAAGATTAGCGCGCCCAGGATTGCGCCGGTTCCGGCGACTGCGGCTGTTTGGAGCGGAGAGCTGGTCGCGGCCTGCTGAGTCTGCACATCAGCTTCGTCGGGCCCATTACCGGAAGCGTTGGACTTTGCGGAAGCCTTGCCAGATGCCTTGGATGCGCCGCTGGCCTTGGACTCTCCGGTCTTGGAGGCACCGGCCTTCACAGCTTCTTCTCGTTCTTTGGCGGAGCCACCGACGCTGAGATCCGTGGCCGTGTCTTGGCTGCGGTCGGAAGAACCATGTGCAGCAAAGGTGTAGAGTGCGCAGTCATTTTCGACGCAGTTGGCGGCCGAGGTGACGGCCTCGACATTGAGCGTGGTAGAGAAGCTTCCGTCGGCGGACATCTGGGAGGTGCGGACAAACTCAGCGGCGGAGAAAGCATCAGCGTTGGTGGTGGAGAACTTGTTCTTCTCAGCCACTGCGACGTAGATGCCGTTGCCACTGGTTTTGAATCCGGTGCCGGAGACGGTAATTGCGGTGCTGCCCGACGGGTTCAGCTCCGTGGTGGACAGGCTTACCGCCGGGGTTCCGGTCGAGGAGCTGCTGTCGTTGGAGCTGCTGGAGCTGCTAGAGCCGTTGGAACCGGTGGTGCTACTCGACCCACTAGACCCTGTGCTGCCACTGGCGTTGGAGCTTGCGCTGCCGGCGGACTGTGAGGAGCCACCGCCGGACGGCAGGGTAGCGTCCTGCTTGGCAGCTCCGCCGGCAAACGATACTGCTGTCGCTGTGTCCTGGCTGCGGTCGGAAGAACCGTGAGCAGCAATGGTGTAGACCGAGCAAGCGTTCTGCATGCAGTCTGCCGTGCCGAACTTCGCGCTGACCGGAAGATCCACGCTGAAGCTGCCGTCGGACTTCAGGTTGCCGCGAGAGGTAGACACAAACTTGGTATCCGGGCCGAAGGAATCGGCGTTGGTCACATCCATCTGGTCATTTTGCGCGATACCGACGTAGATGCCCGGTCCAGAGGTCTTGAATCCCTTGCCTTCGACTCGAATGGTGTCGCCGCTCGGGTTCAAGTCTGAGGTCTTGGATAGGCTCACCGATGCGCTACCTCGTGACTGCGACGGTGACTGCGAGCCCGACTGTGACTGCGAGCCCGAACCAGTGCTCTGGCCACCACTCGGCGCTGCGCCGGTGGAACCCTGCGATTGAGCAGCCTGGGAAGTAGCACCCGCCTTGAAAGTGATGGGGACCCACTGGTCATTGCTGCGGTCCGAAAGATTAGGGAACGCAGTAAAGGAGGCTACGTAGCACTGGGTGGAGGTGCAGTCGACATCGCCAAAGCTGGTCGCGACCTTCATCTCCTGCGTAAAACTTCCGTCAGCGCCGACCGTGACCTTGGCCGCTTCGCCATAGGTCGAGGGGTAGCCCGACTTTGGCTTCTCGATTGTCTGGGCCAGGTAAATATTTGCGTTAGCGGGGTAGCCGACTCCCTTGATGGTCACGGTGGCGCCGTCGGAAAGATCAGTGGCAGGGGTCACGGAGAGCTGGCGCTCAGACTGATCGATGCTACCGCCGAGAAGGTCACCGATGCCGGGGAGCGAACCGCCGAGCTGTCCAATCGATGGCAGCGACTGTGCCGATGCGGGGACTGCGGGTAGGAATCCCGTACTCACTACGATTGCCGAAGCTAGAACAATAGAGCGGGGAAGCAGGATCCGTCGGAAAGCGCCCTGCGTCGTGGACATGTAAACCTCTGATTCTGTTTGGGAGTTCCGGCGCAGGCGCGGCGAAAAACAGGGAACCCCACCGCGCTGACCAGAGTAAAGCATAAACTAAGGCAAGCCTACCCTCCGCGTATTGGTAAGGGCAATAAATGCCCCTGCCGAGGTGAGGAGGGGAGCTTTCTAGTCTGCTGCCTCTGCGACGCTCATGAGATAAGAGATAGTCATGCGTTTGATTTCCTGCACCGTCAGCTCGTAATGAGCTTCCCGCTCAGCATCGCTTCCCGGATGGTCCACCGCATAATTCAGCAGGGCGTACGTCGCGTTAATCATGAGGTCGGAGATGAAGTTCAGTTCCGCATCGCTTGACGACGGCACCAGCGGGCGCAGCACCTTTGAAATCTCGTTGACCAGACGTGACTTCGTATCTTCTGCAGTCGCGCGGGTGGCGGGCGTTGATTGAACAGCCAGCCATACGGCTCTTCTAGAAACGTCCTCGCGCCAGAGTTTTGCCAGGTGATCGATGAACTCCGAGAGAAACTCCGGCCATTTCAGGGTGGGGACTGTTTCGCCGAAGCGTGAGACTTCCTCGATGACGGCCTCGGTGTCCTGACGGTCGAGCTCGCAGATCATCACATACTTGTTTGCGAAGAATTGGTAGAGCGTACCAATGGGGATATCTGCGATGCGAGCGACTTCGTCGAAAGTGAAAGACTCAAACCCGTGCTCGATGAGCACTGTGCGTGCCGAGCTGAGCATGCGTGCGTACCGCTCTCGGCTGCGTTGTTGAGCCGGAGTGCGACGGGGACGAAGAATATTCGGTGCGTCCTGGGATTGAGTCACTACTACGAAACCGTCTAATCGGGATGATATGAGATGAGAGTTTGGGGCCGGGGCCAGAGCAGGCCTTGCGACAAGCTAGCTGTCGGAAGCCTGTGATTCCACGCCCAAATCACGCAGCACGCGCTGGACGTGGCCCTTGGCCCGAACGTTGTACCAGGCCTTTTCAATTTCTCCTTCGGCATTAACCAGGAAAGTCGAGCGGATGACGCCCTGGACAACCTTGCCGTAGTTCTTCTTCTCGCCGAAAGCGCCGAACGCGGTCATAGTTTCTTTGTCCGGATCGGACAGGAGGGTGAAGTTCAAGCCGTGGTCCTCACGGAACTTTGCGAGTTTTACCGGCTTGTCCGGAGAAATACCTACGACAGGAATGCCGGCATCGTTCAGGGCTGCGGATTCATCGCGGAAGTCGCATGCCTCAGTGGTGCAGCCTGGGGTGTTGGCCCGCGGGTAGAAGTAAATCAGCACGGGCTTGCCCGCGTAGTCCGACAGAGAAACCTGCTCGTCGGCGTCGTTGAGAAGAGTAAACGCTGGGGCAGGATCGCCAGCTTCCAGTCGGATGTTGTTCTGGCCGTATTCTTTGTCGCTGGAGGAAGAAGTAGTCATGGCTTAATCGTATCGACTCTGGAGCGGTGCGTGGCGACTCTGAAGCAATGCGTTGAGTTTTTCCCCGTGCTCGCCCACGTTGCTGTAGTGGAAGTGTTAGTCTTTTAGGCGAACAATCACTTTAGATATTCAACTTTTTAGGGAGTTTACGTGGCTCGCAGCATTGAAGATATCCAGCGCGATATTGAGCGTAACCGTAACCAGCTCGCCCGTACTCTGGATGAGCTAACCGTGCGAACGAATCCGAAGAACGTTGCGGATGACGCAAAGACCCGTGTTTTCGATGCTCTGAATGAGCCTAAGGTGCAGGCAGCACTGGGTGTCGTTGCCGCACTCGTTGTTGGCGGCATCGCAATGGGCATTCGTCGTAACCGCAATCGCAGCAAGGAAATCGACCGCATTCGCGAGATGATTGAGACTGCTGCTAAGTAGTTTTCAGTATTTAGCGCACGGTCTTCGGGTGGCTACCTGGGGTCGTGTGCTTTTGCGTATCTAATCCCTATGTGAGTCAGGCATGGGGCGCAAGTTGGCGACTGCGCTTGTTGCGCAACAAAAAGACCGGGAGGGTATTTCTACCTTCCCGGCCTGTGTTGTGCGCCATCAGGGACTCGAACCCCGAACCCGCTGATTAAGAGTCAGCTGCTCTGCCAGTTGAGCTAATGGCGCTTATTGTTTCCTGCTTGGCGCTCTCTTTGTGAGCTCCTCGCCGGCAACGAGAAGATATATAACCAGGTTTCTGATTGTTTGTAAAATCGGCTGGTCAGGCGCTGTTTTTGGATTGATGTTTTTGCGTGTTTTTGAAGGGTTTTGCGCAAGCGTTTGAAAAAAGTTCAAAAAAAGTTTGAAAATCCTCAAAGTGGGGTGGGGCTGTATCAAGGTCATCAACGCCGGGAGCGTGCATTGATGTCGTAGTTACGTTCGGTGACGTTCGGCGGTGTTTAGTAACGTCCGGTAACGTCCGGTGGCACTTTTGAATAGCGAACTGGTTACTTTTCGGTAACGCCTCCTAGGGGGTGCGCCGTTTTCCCAGGTCGGTGGAAGTGCCCCGGTTTTTTGGGGTTGCACAGCATTTTTCCAGAGGGTTAACTGTAGGAACCGTTGGGCTACTTTGCGTGCTGCGCCCTGTGAAGAGTAGAAAACTGCGATTGGGCAGTCATTATGGCTTTTTCAGTTAGGGCGGGTGTTTTATCGGCGGCTAGTGCCGTTGCAGGGTAGTCTGAACTTTTTCGAGGGCGCACCAGGGGCTGTAGCAGGACTCCGCTGTGTGTCACAGTGTGTCCTCGGGACTTACTACTTAATAATTGCACTGTTGGAGTGAAGCACGATCATGCGGCAATCTTTTAAGCGCCTGTCGATGGCGGTGGTGACATTTGCGGCCACCATTTCGCTAGCTGCTTGTACCGTCGGCGGAGATAATGCCGAGCAGCAAGAGGCGGAGAAGCCAGACGTTGGTCTTGTCGCCAGTGTGAAGGACGATGCCACCGATGTTTCGGTGGTTGACCCGATTTCGGTTCAGGTGGAAGAGGGACATCGCCTGGACAAGGTTGTAATGACCAACCCTGAGGGCAAAGAGGTCAAGGGCAAGCTCGACTCCAGTGGTACCAAGTGGACCACTGCAGAACCCCTGGGCTACTCAAAGACCTATGAGATTAACGCCACCTCAGGCACAGAAAAGCTGGCTACTTCTTTCACCACCGTCGAGCCGACTTCTCAGGTGAATGGGTACCTGTCCCCGCTGGATGGTTCCACCGTGGGTGTCGGTCAGACTATTGCTGTGAAGTTCAGCGCGAGTATTTCGGACCGCAAGGCCGCTGAGGAAGCCATTAAGGTGACCACCGAGCCTAAGGTGGAAGGTGCTTTCTACTGGCTGAATAACAGTGAGGTGCGCTGGCGTCCAAAGGAGTACTGGAAGCCGGGTACCAAGGTTACCGTGAAGTCCGATATTTACGGCACGGATCTCGGTGACGACATGTACGGTGCGGAGTCCGCCGAAACCAGCTTCACCATCGGTGATGAAGTCATCGCTATCGCTGATGATGCGACGAAGACCATGGTCATTAAGAAGAACGGTGAAGTCGTAAACTCCATGCCTATCTCTATGGGGTCGAATGTTCACCCGACTCCGAATGGCCAGTACATCATCGGTGATCGCAACGAGACTATGGTGATGGACTCCCGTACCTACGGCCTGTCTCTGGAAAACGGTGGCTACGTCACGCCGGTCAACTACGCAACGCAGATGTCCTACTCCGGTATCTACGTCCACGGTGCGCCGTGGTCAACATGGGCACAGGGCAGCGTCAACCAGTCTCACGGCTGCATCAACGTCACTGACGCCAACGCTAAGTGGTTCCTGGACAACACTAAGCGCGGTGACATCGTGATTGTGAAGAATACGATTGGCGAGACGCTCTCCGGTGTTGATGGACTAGGTGACTGGAACATCCCGTGGGAGACCTGGAAGAAGGGCAACGCCGACGAGACCAGCTCTTGGTAGCCCCCTGTCCTCTAAGCGAGGCCATCACTTAAGTCACACGGGTTAGACCGCTTACTATTCACCCAACATTCCCAGCTCCTGCGCCCGAGCAACAGCCGCGGTGCGGGAGCTGACGTCTAGCTTGGTGAAAATATGCACCAGATGCGATTTCACAGTCGCTTCGGTGAGCACCAGCTGTTCGGCAATCTTCCTATTCGACATACCCCGCGCGACCAACTCGAGCACCTCGAGTTCGCGCGGGGTTAGTGCTGTATTGGGGTTGCGCATCCGCCCCATCAAGCGCCCGGCCACCTGTGTGTTCAGCACGGTCTCGCCGCGAACGGCGCGACGGATGCCATCGATGAGTTCTTCCGGAGCGGCATCCTTCAGTAGATAACCAACTGCGCCAGCGGTGACAGCGCCGAGGACATCGGAGTCCGAAGAATAGTTGGTCACCACCAACACCTCCGGAGCCTTCACGCCGCGGCCGGCGAGTGCGCGGATGGCTGCGGTGGCATCAACTCCGCCTGCGCGGGAAGCGGTGCCAGGGGCCTCGCCAAAGCGAAGATCCATGAGTACCAGATCGATGTGGTCGCAAGAGTCGTCGTCAAGCGATGCACGCACCTTCTCGACCGCGTCGTCACCGCTGGCCGCCTCGCCAACCACGACGATATCCGGCGCCGATTCAACGACGGCGCGAAGACCAGCGCGCACGATGGGATGATCGTCGGCGATGAGGACTCCGATGGGCTTGGTCACCTGGCTATCTCCTCGGGTGATGTGAATGGTCGTTTGCTACCTGCATACCAGGCGCGGGGCTTTAAGAGGCGAGCTCGTGCGGGATGCTGACGCTGACACCGCAGCCGCGCCCAGGTTCCGACTCGATTGTGAAGGTGCCGCCGAGCTTTTCCACGCGTCGGCGCGCGTTGGCGATACCCACGCTGTCGTCGTTGGTTGGTGCGGTGGGGTCGAAGCCGATGCCGTTGTCGACGCAGTCGAGCAGAACCTCGTCGGGCTGATAGGTCAGAGTGACGCGGCAGCGCGTGGCGTGTGCATGCTTGACGACGTTCGCCAAGCTCGCCTGGGCCACCCTGATGATTGTGGCTTCGACGGTGGCCGGCAGTCGCGTGGGTGTGCCGTCGACGCAGAAGCTGACAGCATCGCCCAGCACCGTGGAAGAGCAGACTTTCTCCAACGCACCGGATAGGTCAGCCCCTTCGAGGGGCGCCGGCTGAAGTGCTGCGATAATGCGCCGAGTCTCGGCGAGGTTGTCGGCCGCGACCTTGCGAGCGAGCTGCAGCGAATCCACCGAGGCCTGGTCATGCTGAGTGGGAGCACTTTTCATGCGAGACTCCACCGAATGCAGCAGCAGCTGGATGGAGGAAAGTCCCTGCGCCACGGTGTCATGAATGTCGGCTGCGAGGCGTGCGCGTTCGTCCAGCTCACCGGCACGACGGGACAGTGCTTCCGAGTGGGCGCGGGCAGCTGAGAGCTCCTCCAGCGCCTTGGTCTTTTCGATAGTCTCCTTCTGCAGGAGCCGAAACCCCAGACCCACCGTGAGTACAAACGTCCCGCCCAGGATGGGGCCGAGGACACCACCAAATGTCAGCGGAGTATGGATAGCGATGGCGCCAATTGCCGTCGCCGTTGTCGCCGCCACCATGATTACAGCCGTAAGGCCGCCAGTGACCTGCAGAATTACGAAAAACAGTGGGAAAACCAGGAACGAGGCGTCGAGCGTCGCAAACGCCAACGCCGCCCAGCACAGCAGCAGAATCACCAGCCAGCCCAGCAGCAGGCCGCGCGGCTTCGTCAGCGCAACCTCGTTGGCAACGTTGCCATGGCGAGCCCGCCCGATTGGTCCGACCGAACCCGCAACATAAACCACCAGAAAGCACGCCGCGTAGGTGATGATTCGCCACTGCGGGTCCGGAACCACGCATACCGCCAGCAGCACCAGCACCAAAACGTCCAGGGCAAACCGCAGTATCTGCCAGCTGCGGTTCAGGGTCTCAGGAGTATCCACGCCCTCGAGCTTAGGACAGTTCCACCTGCCAAAACACCGCTGACAAGCCGGAATTGTCAACATCAACCGAAAGTTGGAGACGAAGTTCAACCTCCCTGGCGATTAAATCCTCCTTTGAATCCACAACCATAATGAGTATGTACCAGTCAATGAAAGAACTTCGAGCCGCTCCAGGCCGTGCCGCACTGATTACCATCACCGTCGGCATGATTGCTGTGATGGTCACATTCCTCTCGGCTTTGGCTGCCGACCTGTCCGACCAGTCCGTCTCCGCACTTGATGAGGTCTACGGCAAAAACGATGCCGTCGTCGTCTCTGAGGGGGCTACGTCGTTGTCGTCGTCAAGCATGGGCGAGTCGGTGCGTAAGAACGTCCGGACGTGGGCGAGCGATAACGGCGCAGACGTCCGCGATGTCTACGTCAGCCGTGCGCGCGTCAATGAAACGCCCGTCACCGTCATCTCCGACTTTTCGCTTAACGACGATCAGGTGGCCGTCACCGACGGTGTCAGTGAAACCGCCATTGCGGAAGGTGAATCGCTGACCCTGTCTGGCGCGATGGGCGACCACGAGACCACCGTTGCGCGCGTGGTGGGGGATAAGTGGCTGGATCACCAGGCAGTTATTTACGCCGGGCGCGGCGTGATGGAAGACCTGACGCCGGGGCAGATGGTTCCGGCGGCGATGGTTGTCGACGAGACTACGGCGCAGCTGCCGAATGTCTCGGAAGGAACCATTCTGCGCGACGGCGAGCGTAACAACCTGTCGGCGTCCTACCAGGGAGAGCAGACTTCGCTCAACGCGATGACCTCGATGCTGTATGTGATCTCCGCGCTGGTGGTAGGCGCTTTCTTCACCGTGTGGACCGTCCAGCGACTGCGTGGTGTAGCCATTTCCTCGGCGCTCGGTGCGTCCCGCTCCGTGCTGGTGGCTGACTCTCTGGCACAGGTCCTGGCCGTGCTGGCAATCGGAGTCGGCGGCGGCGTGGCGGTGACTGCAGCTGCAGGCTGGGCTCTGCAGAGCGCCAACGTCATGCCGATTGTGATCGATGCTTCCACGACCATCGTTCCGGGGCTCATTCTCGCTGCGACCGGCGTAGTTGGTGCGCTGCTGGCACTGGTGCCGGTATTCCGCGTCGATCCGACCACCGCACTGGCGAACGCATAGTGGCTCGTTACTACGGCGGCTTCCCACACAACCCGTACATCGCGTTAATCATGCGAAACCTGCACAACCAGCAACTGAGGAATTGAGGACAAAATGACTACCTACATCGACAACAAGGCTCCCGTGGCACTGGCGCTGAAGAACATTTCGCTGACCGTCCAGGACGGTGAAAACAAGCGCACTATTTTGGATGACATCTCGCTAAAGATTCGAGCTGGCGAGGTAGTTGGATTGGTTGGTCCATCGGGTTCCGGTAAGTCGACTCTGTTGACCATCGCAGGTTGTTTGAAGAGCGCCGATACCGGACATGTCACTCTGTACTCCACCAAGCAGGACGCGAACGGTGCCGGCGCGGACGAGAGTGCGGAAAGGACGGCCATTGACCTGAGCGCTCGCGGCGCGGATGCTGCCAAGGTTCGTCGCGAACATGTCGGTATCGTCTTCCAGCAGCCGAATCTTCTGCCAGCGCTGACGGTTAAGCAGCAGCTCATCGCGATGCGGCGACTGGGCCGCGTCTTCGGTTGGCCCGCGGGTGGCCGTCGTGAAGCGGAGAAGCGCGCGGATGAGCTGCTAGAGGCAGTTGGCCTGGAAGGGCTTGGAGACCGTCGCGTAAGCCAGCTTTCCGGTGGTCAGCAGGCGCGCGTCAATGTTGCGCGGGCACTGATGAATGAGCCGGAAGTACTGCTAGTCGACGAGCCGACCGCGGCCTTGGATCAGAAGAGCGCAGGGGCCGTGACGCGACTGATTATGGATGTGACGCGGAAGATGGGGGTGGCCACGCTGTACATCACCCACGACCTGGGGCAGCTCCACGGCGCCGACCGAATCGTGGAGATGGTCGATGGCAAACTGCAGGCATCGGATGCAGGGCTGGTAGCTACTCGGTAGTCACTGCGTGAGCGGATGAGTGAGTGGGTGAGTGGGTGAGTGGGCAGGGGGGGGCATCCAAAGGCTGGGGCAAAATAACCACGCCCGGGAAAGGCGCACATTTTGTCCTTGAACTCCAGAAACAATGGGCTGCAAATGTGAAACTGTGTGAGTTTATGACACTTTCATGCCATTTTTGGGCCATTTTTGACATAAACGTAGTCAGTAACTCGCATTGGCCCGCTGCCGCTAAACATAAACGCAGTCGGCGGATTCTAGGGGTCGTGGAAACACAAAAACCCTCGGCCAGGAAAATTCCTGGCCGAGGGTTCTACTTGGGGTGACTGACGGGACTCGAACCCGCGACACCCAGGATCACAACCTGGTGCTCTACCAACTGAACTACAGTCACCATTACCGCATTAAATGAACTGTTTTCTCAGTTCATCTCTGCAGCGAACTATATGGTAGCCCACAGTGGGCTGGAAACAAAAACAGCAGGTCAACCCGGATAAATTTGGAAAGGGTTAGGGTTTGGGGCCGTCGTAAAGCGAGCTAGCCGCGAATTTCACCGTACTTTTCTGTGGATTCCTTGCTTGCGGCGGAAACAGCGTCGGCATCGGGGCCAGGGTGGGGTAGGAGCATGGCGCGGCGGTAGTAGTCCAGCTCGCGGATCGACTCCTTGATATCTGCGAGAGCTCGGTGAGCGAGACCCTTTTCTGGAGCGCCCTTGAGAACCTGGGGGTACCAACGGCGGGCCAGTTCCTTGAAGGAAGAGACATCAATCATGCGGTAGTGCAGGTGCTGATCGAGCTCTGGCATGTAGCGGTGGATGAACTTGCGGTCGGAAGCAATCGAGTTTCCTGCCAGCGGAGCGGTGCGGGGCTCGGGAACCCACTGGTGGATGTAGTCCAGAACAGCTTGTTCGGCGTCGGCGACATTTGTCTTGCTTGCGCGAATCTCCTGATCCAGGCCGGACTTTGCATGCATCTTGGTGACGAAATCGTCCATCTGTGCCAATTCGGTCTCGGACGCGTGCACGACGATGTCCACGCCTTCTCCAAGCACGTTGAGGTTGGCATCGGTGACGAGAGCCGCGATTTCGACAATGACGTGGCGCTCGGGCTCGAGGCCTGTCATCTCACAGTCAATCCACACAATTCGGTCGAGCTCAGTGGAGAGCTGGAGATCGGGATCGGGCTGAGCCATGATTTCACCTTTCGCTGAGATTCGGCATGTTTCTGCAGTGCGCCTTATTTTGTGCCCGGACTGGGCTGTGGGGCACGTGTTGACTACGCCCAGCTTAGCGATGTGGATTGTGATGCGGTTGGGCGCGTGGATTGGCGCGTGGTTTGGCGCGTGGTTTGTGGAACGAATTGCGGGGAAACGAAATTAACTGGAAAGTGAGGTTTTAGAATTGGACAACGGGGCATGAACTAAATCGACCTATTTGCCTGATAAAATTACTTCTGAATTCGGATTCCAACGGGAGAAATAGTTACATGGATGAGACGAGTCGTGTTGGCGACGCTGCTCAAAGCAACACCGCGGCACAGAAACCATCCGTCGATGATGTCATCATTGCCGCTGCGCGTGAGAGCGTAATGACTGTTGGCTTGCGTAGGACTTCGATTGCAGAAATTGCTCGCAAGGCAGGAGTTTCGCGGCCGACTGTATATCGCCGTTACGCCGATATTGGCGAGCTTCTCGCGGAAGTGACCAACCGCGAAATCCTGCATATGCTTGAGGGGCTCCGTTATGTCCCTGGCGATTCACGCGCTCGTATGTTGCTGCGTATTCGAATCGTCGTTCAACGCATCATTGAAAGTGACTTTTTCCCTGGCCTGGTCAAGACAGATCCCGACCGCGTCTTAGAAGCGCTCACTGGGGAGATGAGCGACACTCAGCTGGAAATTGTGGAGAAGTTTATTCTCCCCGGTGTCCGTCACGGGCAGGAAGACGGCACTATTCGCGAGCACGATCCATATCTGCTGGCGCGAAACATTTACCGTCTGATTCAGACGATGGTGCTGGTGTGGCGTCCGGATGGCAAGGGCGCGACGCTAGACAAGAAATCTGTCGAAGAGGTCGTCGACATGGTTGACCGCTACTTGCGTCCGGATCCTGGAGATAACACGAAGAACTAAGAAGTAAAAACCCGCCTGATGCTGGTATAAAACCAGGCCAGGCGGGTTATTTTTGCGCCCCCAGAAGGATTCGAACCCTCGACCAATCGGGTAGAAGCCGACTGCTCTGTCCACTGAGCTATGGAGGCTAGCTAAGAAAAGCATTGTAGCGTCTTTAATGTAGCCAATCACAACCGGTTCTCATCCCAGTGCAGTTACCGGTTCTGTTCTAGGGACTTTGGTCGCTAAGCTTAGGGCTATGACTGCCACAACCAAGGCCGAGACCTCTCCGCCTGTTAGCAAGGATAAGAAAGTCCGTAAATCTGCTGGTTGGTACGTTGTTTTTGTGCTTATCGGCGGCGTTCTAGCCGGTTTGCTCTCGATGGCGTTCAACATGGATTCGCGCGCCACGTTGGGCATTCCTGATCCGGGCACAATCACTACCTTCGGATTTCCGTTCGCCAAGGCGACCGGTGAGTTGCTCGCTTGTCTCGGTGTCGGCTCGTTTATGCTCGCTGCTTTCGGTACGAAGCAGCGTGCCGACGGCACTTTGGGCCTCGACGGCTACACTGCATCCCGCACGGGTATGTGGGCCATGCTCGGCTGGGGTCTCATGGCGCTGATGGAGATTCCGCTGGTTCTCTCCGATGTGTCGGGCCAGCCGCTGTCAACTACGATTCAGCTGAGCAACTGGGCTGTGTCCTTGGAGCAGACCAAGGAGGGCTTGGCGTGGCTGTGGGTAGCTATTTTTGCGGGCATTGTGGCGCTTGGTTCATCGCTGACTCGTAAGTGGATTTGGCAGCCGGTGTTCTTCGCCATCAGCTTGGTGTCGATGATGCCGTTGGCTGTTGTGAGCCACAACGCCTCCGGTGGTGCGCATGACTACGGCACCAACTCCTACATCTGGCACTTGACTTTCACTGTGTTTTGGGTCGGCGGTTTGATGGCGTTGGTTGGCCACGCGCGTCGTCGTGGTGAGTGGATGCCAGAAGTCGTGAAGCGCTACTCCTTCGTGGCGTTGGTTGCATTCATTGCAATGTCTGCCTCTGGCTTCATTAACGCAGCCATCAACATCGACTGGTCTGACCTGGTCAGCAATAACTACGGCATCATGGTGCTGGTCAAGGCGGTGCTCACCATCCTGCTGGGCCTGTGTGGCTATGTGCACCGCAAGATCACCATTCCGGAGATTGAGCGTGCCCAGTCGAATCGCCCGTTCTGGCGACTGGCCATTGTTGAGGTCATCATTATGGCGCTCACGATTGGCGTTGCCGTGGCTCTCGGCCGTACTCCGCCGCCACCGAATTTCTCTGAGCAGGCCGGTGGTGAGGGCCTGCCGTCCATTACGCAGATGCAGGTCAAGCTCGGCTACAACCTGGAGATCCCATTCGGCTGGGAGGCCATGTTCACGCAGTGGCGCTTTGACATTTTCTTCGGCTCTGCCGCCATCATTGCCGCGTGGATTTACCTGTACTGGCTCTACTTGCTGAAGAAGCGTGGAGGAACCTGGCCACTGTCCAACACCCTGTGGTGGCTCGGCGGTTGCGTCACGTTGCTGTTTACTTCGTGCAGCGCCCTGGGCGTGTACATGCCGGCTCTGTTCTCGGTTCACATGATCGCCCACATGCTTTACTCCATGGGTATCCCGGTCATGCTGGTACTGGGTGGTCCGGTCACGCTCGCGCTGCGTGCGCTGAAGCCGGCCGGCCGCGACGGTTTGCCGGGTATTCGTGAGTGGCTGGTGGTCTTCATCAACAATCCGGTGTCGCGTTTCCTCACGCACCCGGTGGTGGCAACTGTGCAGTTCGTTGCAGGGTTCTATCTGCTCTACATGACGCCGATTTATGACTTCCTGGCAGACGAGCACGCCGGTCACGTGTTCATGAACATCCACTTCTTGATCTCCGGTTACATCTTCTACTGGGTCATTATCGGTGTCGATGCTGCGCCACAGCAGATTGAACCGTCGGTCAAGCTGGTCACGCTGATGGGTTCGTTGCCGTTCCACGCTTGGTTCGGTATTTCGCTGATGCAGTCGCAGAAGGTGCTTGCCGAGACCTACTACGCCAGCCTGGATCTCCCTTGGGCAGTCAATCTCCTGGAGGATCAGAACGTCGGTGGTGCCGTCGCGTGGGCCGCCGGTGAGGTTCCGCTCTATATCGTCACCGTTGCGCTGTTTGTGCAGTGGCGACGTTCCGATGAGAAGGATGCAGCACGCTACGACCGCGTCGCAGACCGCAACAACGATGAGGAGTTGGCTGCATACAACGAAATGCTCGCGCGTATGAGCCAGCAGGTCGGTGTCGGTGGCGAGGATGAGCGCGACTACTACACCTCAGAGGTTGACGCGCAGCATCCGGTGCACATGGACAATCCGATTGATGCCTCGAAGAGGCGTGGAAGGTAGCGTCGTTAAGCAGATTTCGTTCGCTTGACGACGAGGATTGCTGCGACCTCGCCCCTTACCTTCATATGAAGCCTGTGGATAGTTGTCTTTTAGACGAACTTATCCACAGGCTTTTTGTTTGCCTCTTTCGCTTGCCTCCCGGAGCCGGAAAAGTAATTGGCACGGCACGAATGAGACATCTTCGGATTATTCGGCCGAAGTAGGTAAACGCTTTCTTTTGGGGGAGGAGCCCGATGTCTGAGGCAGTTATTACCGTGGTGGGCAATGTGGTCCATCATGTGGAAAATCGAAATACCAATTCTGGGGCAAAGGTCTGCAAGTTTTCTGTGGCATCCAGCAAGTCATGGAAGGGGGAGAATGGTTGGGAGCAGTCGGAGACGTCATATTTTGATGTTGAATGCTGGGGCAAACTAGCCGAGAACGTGAATAACACGGTGTGGAAGGGCCAAGCCGTTATTGTCCACGGTCACGTTCGTACGGATCGTTGGGAGGGCGATGATGGTACGAAGCATCAGCGCCAGAAGATCATTGCTAAGGCGGTGGGGCCGAATCTGCGTCGTCACCTGGCAACGGTCAAGACTATGACTGAGAAGCCGCATGAGTCGCCGACGGGTCTTGGTGAGGCTTCTGCTGGGGAATCGGACGCCTCGGTTACCGAGACAGTGCGTACATTCAGCGCTGGTGCTGGCGACGCTAGTGAGGCTGGGAACACAAGTGCAGCTCGTGCTGAGCAGCAAGAAATGGCTGGTGCAGGAGCTAGTGCGCCGTTTTAGTGACGGAGTTAGTTGGCCTGTTCCAGGCAAGGAGTTAGTTGGTCGTTCTAGAGCGGATTAAGGGGGAGTGCCGCTAAAAGAGGGGAGGGGTATTTGCTGCATGTGAGATGACGCTGCTGAGAAAGGGGAGGGATCGCATACGATTCGGCAGCGTTATCTCGCAGCTAGTTTTGCTAGTAGCCTGGCAGAGACTTTGGTGGGAAAGGATTGCGGGTACGCCCATGTAGATTGTGCCTTTTGGTTCCTATGCGTAACCTCTACAGGGATTGCTTATTTCCTTTTTACGAGGGGACGAAATTCCACCATGGGTGAGTTCATCTACCAGATGAAAAACGTGCGTAAGGCGCACGGCGATAAGGTTATTCTCGACAACGTCACCATGGCGTTTTACCCGGGCGCAAAGATCGGCGTGGTCGGTCCGAACGGCGCAGGTAAGTCGTCGATTCTGAAGATTATGGCTGGCCTGGATCAGCCGAGTAACGGTGAAGCTTTCCTGGAGCCGGGCGCCACTGTTGGCATCCTGCTGCAGGAGCCTCCGTTGAATGAGGAGAAGACCGTTCGCGGCAACGTCGAGGAGGGCCTCGGCGACATCTTCGAGAAGAAGGCTCGTTTTGAAGCCATCGCCGAGGAGATGGCCACCAATTACACCGACGAGCTCATGGAAGAAATGGGCAAGCTCCAGGAGGAGCTCGACGCCGCTGATGCTTGGGAGCTGGATTCCAAGATTGAGCAGGCAATGGATGCACTTCGCTGCCCGCCGGCAGACGAGCCGGTTACTCACCTCTCCGGTGGTGAGCGTCGTCGTGTAGCACTGGCTAAGCTGCTGCTCTCCGAGCCGGATCTGCTGCTTCTCGACGAGCCCACTAACCACCTGGACGCCGAGTCCGTGCTGTGGCTCGAGCAGCACCTGGCTAAGTACCCGGGCGCTGTCCTGGCCGTGACTCACGACCGTTACTTCCTGGATCACGTCGCTGGCTGGATTTGTGAGGTCGACCGCGGCAAGCTCTACCCGTACGAGGGCAATTACTCGACTTACCTGGAGAAGAAGGCTGAGCGCCTTGAAGTTGCAGGTAAGAAGGACGCCAAGCTGCAGAAGCGCCTGAAGGATGAGCTGGCGTGGGTCCGCTCGGGGCAGAAGGCTCGCCAGGCCAAGAACAAGGCCCGTCTGGAGCGCTACGAGCAGATGGTGGAGGAAGCCGAGCAGTACAAGAAGCTCGACTTCGAAGAAATTCAGATTCCGACCCCGCCGCGCCTGGGTAACCAGGTTGTTGAGGTCAAGGACCTGGAGAAGGGCTTTGATGGCCGCGTCCTGATTAAGGACCTGTCGTTCACCCTGCCGCGTAACGGCATCGTCGGTGTGATTGGCCCGAACGGTGTTGGTAAGTCCACCTTGTTCAAGACCATCGTGGGGCTGGAGCAGCCGGATTCCGGTGAGGTCAAGGTCGGTCAGACTGTTCAGCTCAGCTACGTTGACCAGGGCCGTGAAAATATCGATCCGGAAAAGACCGTCTGGGAGGTTGTCTCTGATGGTCTCGACTACATCGTGGTCGGCCAGAACGAGATGCCGTCTCGTGCGTACCTGTCTGCCTTTGGTTTCAAGGGCGCGGACCAGCAGAAGCCGTCGAAGGTTCTCTCCGGTGGTGAGCGCAACCGTCTGAACCTCGCGCTGACCCTCAAGCAGGGCGGAAACCTTATCCTCCTGGATGAGCCGACTAACGACCTTGACGTCGAAACCCTGTCTTCGCTGGAAAACGCACTGCAGAACTTCCCGGGCTGTGCCGTGGTCATTTCCCACGACCGTTGGTTCCTGGACCGCACCTGTACCCACATCCTCGCATGGGAAGGCAACTTCGAAGAGGGCAAGTGGTTCTGGTTCGAGGGCAACTTCGAGGGCTACGAGAAGAACAAGATTGAGCGTTACGGCGAGGAGGCTGCACGCCCGTCGCGCGTCACTCACCGTCGTCTGACCCGCTAATCTGTTTCCCGCGAATCTGATTTTTGCCAACGGCAAGGCCCGGAACCTTTTGGACTGGCTCGCACCAGTGCACAGGTCCCGGGCGTTCGCGTTATTTGCAGGCTCGTAGCGCCAGAAAACGCCTATAGTTCTGGGTATGACTGAATCAGCACCATTTCGTACCAACGTCGCTATCCGCTGGTCTGATTTCGATCAGTATGGCCACGCTAACAACACCGCATTCCTGGAATACGCCCAGCAGGCTCGTCTGGACTTTGTGATGCGCGGCCTCGGCGGCGGGGCAGGGATGCCTGCGGCAGTGGTGCGTCGCCTGGAGATTGACTACGTCCGCGCTATCTTGCCGGACACCCAGGAAGTTGTGGTTGAGACCGAGATCATCAACTTCGGTCGCACCTCTTTCACACTCCGCCAGACTATCTCCGACCAGCATGGTCATATCGTGGCTGTGCTCGAAACCGTGATGGTGATGTTTGATCTCAAGACTGCGAAGGCAGTCGAGCTCTCCCCGTCTGCCCGCCGTGAACTGGAGCGTTTTGCAGCTCCCGCAATCGAAGACAACAAGGAAGACCAGGACAAGTAATTCGCCGTGACCACTTCTCATCCCGCTGCCGAGCTGACCTTCGGCACTCCCGATGCCCTGAAGAACCTGGGCGTCCTAGCCCATAAGGCCTACGCCCTCGACGAGAACACGTTGCTTCGCATCCGCGCACGAAAGACCGCCGCCGGTATCAGTTCCTCGCCCGAGCCCACCGCTGCGCCAGCAATGTCACAGGTATGGGTGAAGACCCCGATCGGCCCGCTCGCCATGCGCACAATTGCGCTACATGCGCTTCCCGACGACATCATCGTCACTGCCGCGGAGATTAAAGACATCGCAGTGCGTGCCTTCGCGCAGGCAAAATCATCCGACGATGCGGAGGACAAGGAAGCTTCGCTCACCGCGCTGCCGTACCGGGTGCATGCGCAGTCGGCGTCCTCCTGGCCGGGATTCTTGCCAGTTCCGGAAGGATGGCAGGTTGTCGACTATGTTCCGGCCACTGCTTTCCGGACTCTCGAGAAGCAGGGGCGCGCGGTCGCGGTGGAATCTTCCGGCCCCATGGGTATGCCGCCATCTCTGCTAGATCAGAAGGTTCTTACTGTCAGCGGCGAGGCCGGTGAAGCCACTGTTGACTCAGGGGAGGGGCAGTCGCAGGAGACGTCGAAAAGCGTGGTGGACGTGACCATGCGGGATGTGTTTGCGCTGTGTGCGATGGGCTTCATTCCGGAGCAACCGGATGAAAAAGAGCCGGTGCGCGTGTCCACGAAGGGACGGTGGCACCGGCTGGATGGGCGGTTTGGCTCGATCTTTACGCTCGAGTCCTTTGGCGTGCTGCCGCTGCTGAACTAGCGGGGTAGGAGCATAATTCCTACTGCGCGTCGAAGCGGTTGATGAGCATGTCAGCGACCTGCACCATGTGATTCCACATGGCTTCGCGTTGAGGGCGGGGGAGCTCTTCATCGGAAATGTCTGCGAGTGAGGCGCTCATGATCTCCAGCCAGCGGTCGCGTTCGGCTTCGCCGATGGAAAACGGCATGTGGCGCATGCGCAGGCGCGGATGACCACGCTGTTCGCTGTACGAACGCGGCCCGCCCCAGTACTGGACGAGGAACATGCGGAGTCGATCCTCGGCGCCCTCCCAGTCATCGCTGGGGTACATCGGGCCGATGAGGTCATCGGAACGCATACGCGTGTAAAAGCCATGGACGATGCGATTGAAGACATCCTCGCCGCCGACGGAGTCAAAGAGCGTCTGAGAAGTTGTCATGGCACCAAGTCTATCGACTTGATGCCACGAAAACGATAACGGCCAAAGTGCCGGCCGAAATCACTTGCTACTTCGCGTCGAACTCGCGGGCACGAAGAGCGAGCTTCACCAGGAACTGCTGCTCAGAGATGATGCGCTTGACCGGCGACGCAGTCTCATCGCTGTCGAGCAGGCGCTGAGCGGCCGCAATTGCCGACTCGCTGATCTCCCAGGTGGGGTAGAAGCCCTCGAGCAGAGTCTGGGCCGTCTCGGAGGAGAACTGCTTCCACCAGCTGTTGGCAACGGCGAAGAAGTGCTCCGACAGCGAAGTCGCCGACTGCTCCGCGTTGATGGTGGCGCGGGAGTCGTCGTCAAGCGCCTGTGCGAGCACCTCACCCGAGCCCGGCGCGTTGAAGCCGGCCAGCAAGTGGCGAATGACAAGGTTCGACGGGGCATCGTTGCCGGAGACCGTCGCCTCTGCCCAGACGCGGGACTTGTTGGCGAGCGTCGGCACAGAGGCGCGGCAGGCGATGGCGGCCTGCGCACCGAGTGCCGAGTTGTCGGTCTTTTCAAGCTTTGCGATGGCTTCCTCGCCCTCGAGACCGGCGGAAACCAGCGCCTTCAGGGCGCGCCACTGCATGTCGGTGTCTACTGTGACAGCTGGGAAACCAGCCTTGTCTGCGTCGCCAGCGTAGATGGCGCGCAGTGCGTCAACGACGTCGCTATTCGACGAGCCCACGGTGGTCAAAGCGTTAACGAAAACCAGGGCGCGGTCGGCGTCGGTTTCCTTCTTCGCGTAGTCCAACAGGCCCTGAGCCAGCAGGTCGCGGCCGGTGGAATCAGCCCACTGTGGATCGGCGTAGACGTTGACGGCGCTGACCGCCTGAGCGATGACGCGCTCCAAGACGGAGAGCTTGTCCTCGCCCGGGATGCCGCGGAGCACCAGGTTGACGAAGTCGCGAGCGCGCATCTGACCTGCGCGAACCATCTGCCAGGTAGCGGACCAGCACAGGGTGCGTGCCATTGAATCGGTGAAGGCACCGATGTTGTCGATGACGGTGGCAAGCGAGCCTTCGTCCAAGCGGATCATGCTGTAGGTGAGGTCGTCGTCGTTAACCAGCACGACATCGCCGACTGGAGTGTCGACCAGCTCTGGGACTTCGGTGCGTGCACCACGGACGTCGATTTCCACGCGCTTGGTGCGCTCGAGTACGGCATCCGATTCGGTGCCGCGCAGGTTGTAGATACCCACGGCGATTCGGTGATCGCGGAGTTCTCCGGCACCCGGCTCGGCACCTTCCTGTGTGACTGCGAAGGAGGTGTACTTACCGGCCGACTGGCGGAAGTCCGGTGCCAGGGTGGTGATACCGGTGGTGGTCAGCCACTGATCGGCCCAGCCAGACAGATCGCGACCGGAAGCCTCGGAGAGCGCGTCCAGCAGATCCGCGAAGGTGGCATTGCCAAAGCGGTGACGGGCAAAGTGCATACGAGCACCGGCGAGGAAAGCATCCTGACCAACGTAGGCGGCCAGCTGCTTGAGGGTGGACGCGCCCTTGGCGTAGGTGATGCCGTCGAAGTTCTGCTCGACGGTGTCAATGTCGCTGGCGTCGGCGGCAATCGGGTGCGTCGACGGTAGCTGATCTTGCTTGTAGGCCCAGGCCTTTTCGACGTTGGCGAAAGTGGTCCAAGCGTGGCTGTAATCGGAAACCTCGACCTGAGCGGCGGCGGCCGACCAGGTGGCGAAGGACTCATTGAGCCAGAGGTCATCCCACCACTGCATGGTGACCAGATCGCCGAACCACATGTGAGCCATCTCATGCAGGATGGTGTCGTTGCGGCGTTCGTAGAGGTAATGGGTGGGCTTGGAGCGGAAGACGTACTCGTCGCGGATGGTCACACAGCCGGCGTTTTCCATCGCGCCCATGTTGTACTCCGGGCAGAAGATCTGGTCGTACTTACCGAACGGGTAGGGCTCGCCGAAATGTTTGGCGTAGAAGTCGAAGCCCTCCTTGGTCTCCTTGAACAGAGTGTCAGCGTCGAGGTACTCGGCGATGGACTGGCGGCAGTAGAGCCCCAGTGGAATGGTCAGCTCGCCCTCCGGCTGGTGTTCGGCAGGGGTTTCCGGGTGCGGTGCGACAGTGCCGGTCCACGAGTCAGTGACCTCGTGCCATGGGCCCGCACAGACTGCGATGAGATACGTCGACAACGGAACGTCCACCGAGAAGTCGAAGGTATCGGCCTCATTGCCGTGGACATCGGTGGTGGCGCCGGTCTTGGCCACCGAGTTGGAAATAACCTTCCAACCCTTCGGTGCCACGACGTGGATTGAATACGTCGCCTTCAAATCCGGCTGGTCAAAGCAGGCGAACACGCGCTTGGCGTCGGCAGTTTCAAACTGTGAGTACAGGTATGTTTCGCCGTCGGCAGGATCTTGGAAGCGGTGAATGCCCTGGCCGTTGTTGGTGTAACGGCAGTCCGCGTCGATAACGACGGTGTGGTCACCTTCGGTCAGGTCCACGTTAATACCGGTCTCGCTGGCATAGCGAGCGGCCTCCGTGGCATCGACACCGTCGATGGTCACACTCTTAACAACAGCATCACGCAGATCAATAAAGGTGGAACCAGCGCGCTTCGCCGTCAGAGAAATTGTGGTCTTGGAAGCGAATGTTGGTGCGCTGTGCGGCCCACCGACGGGTGCGGTAGTGAGGTCGAGAGAGATGTCGTAGTGGGACACCTCGAGCATGGCCGCACGGTCGGCGGCCTCGGTCCTGGTTAGGTTCGTGGAAGTCATGCGACAAGTGTAACCACGACCCCGGATTGACAATCGGACAGTAGCGGGGTGGGCGGGGCGACCTCGACTTCCTCGCTCATTCCACGTCGATTGAGGCGGTCGCATCGGCGGTCGATTGGGCGAGATTTTGGCCTCTTTGGCATGCGAGCAAAGCCGAAGGTGAATACACTTCGTTTCATGTACGAACTCAGTGATGATACAAGCAAGGTTGAACGGGTCAACGCGGCGTGGGATTGCATTGAAGCAAAGCTTGGCGACGACGCACTGGAGGCTGCGGCGACAGAAGCGGAACTGGATCAGCTTGAGGCTGATCTCGGAGTAAAGCTGCCGGACTACGTGCGAGCTTCGTGGCTGCGGCACGGTTCTGTGGACGGTGAGCCGTGGGACGGCGGCTGGATTGCGCCACCGAAGTCGATTCTAAACGACTACAAGCTATGGACTCAGCTGCAGGCAGACGGCGAGTTCGATGATTTTGAAGCCGAAGGCATGGATAGCGCCGACTCGGATGGCAAGTGGTATCACGAGGCATGGATTCCGCTGGTCATGGACTTCGGCGGAAACAACTACTGCCTGGACATGCGCTCGGGGAAGATGGTCTCTATGGATCACGAGGTGGGCCCGGAGTTCCTGGACTATGCCGACTGGCCTGCCTACTTGGAAGCTGCTGCTGATTCCCTGGAGGACACGGGCTTGCCCTGGAACGGCTAGGTAAGCAATCTGGACGGTGCCCGATGGGGGAGCCAGTTAGCACCGGGTCCGGTAGAACTTCGGACCCATTCGAATTCATGCATGCGAGCCGAAAAATTCCGCCCTATAGTCGTTGATAAGTCAATCAATGCTTTAGGAGGACTTTCACATGAGCAATCGAGACAAGGTCACTTTCTACTTCGACGTTTCCTGCCCGTTTTGCTGGGTGACGTCGCGCTGGATTAAGGAAGTAGAAAAGGTCCGCGACATCGAGGTCGAGTGGAAGCCGATGAGCCTGTCTGTGCTCAACGAAGGCCGCGACGAGCTGCCGGAAGACTACAAGTTCATGATGCAGTGCAACTGGACTCCGGCACGCCTGTTCAATGCAGTGTTCTCTCAGGATGGTCAGGAGGCTGTCGACAAGCTTTACACGGCGCTGGGCACGAAGGTTCACAATGAAGACCGCATTGATCGTCATGCGCATGTCGACGAGCCGAAGCACGCATTCGACGAGCTAATCAAGGAAGCCCTCGGAGAGGTTGGGCTGCCGGAAGAGCGTCTGACCCAGGCTCTGACCACCGAGTTTGATGAGCTCATGCGTGAAAATCATGCAGAGGCCATGAATGAGGTCGGCAACGACGTCGGCACTCCAGTGGTCAAGCTCAACGACGTTGCCTTCTTTGGCCCGGTACTGACTCGCATCCCACGCGGCGAAGAAGCCGGCAAGATTTTCGATGGCTCGGTTGCCGTCGCCAGCTACCCGTACTTCTTCGAAATTAAGCGCTCCCGCACTGAGAGCCCGCGCTTCGACTAAGAAAGCTGTAGCGGCTAGGGCTTGTAGCTAAAAAGCCTGTGCCGTCTCAGACCCAGCATTCTGCCCGGTAGAGGCCTGCCGCTCTTCTTCGCTCAGGGCAGCCCACCGCGGCGGAATGTAGATGCAGGTCGGGTCGGATGCGGTGTAATCCCCGGTCAGTGCATACGCAGTGGACCGGGACCCACCGCATACGCTGTGGTACTCACAGACGCTGCACTTTCCATGCCAATTGTCCGGATCGCGAAGGGCCTTGAACGCCGGCGAGTTCGAATAGATTTCCTGGAATGGCGTGGCCTTCACATTTCCGCAGTGAAGCGGCAGGAAACCATTGGGGTAGACATCGCCGATGTGGTCAATGAAGGCAAAACCTGACCCGGAATTGACGGCCATGGGGGAGCGCGGTCGACGTGGCTTTTCCGGCACAGCGCCGAGTAGCTTTGTCGTTTCCTCAGTCAAGTAGCGGTAGAGCTCGCCGCCCTCATAGGGTGGCAGCCCCTTTTCTTTCGCTTCCTCCTGCTGCATGACGACGCGCCGATACTGCGGCGCTTCCGTCGTCTTAATGGCAATTCGGTTGGAGACATCCGACAACCAGTGCAGAACGTCCTCGCGTTCCTCCGGCGACAAAGCGCCCAAATCCGCACCACGACCAGTGGGAACGAGGAAGAAAACGTACCACATCTTGGCCTGCATCTCCATGACGGTCTTCAGCAGCGCTGGTGCCTCATGAATATTTCCCTTGGTCAGGGTTGAGTTGATCTGTAGCCGGTAACCGGCCTCGTTGATGTGCGGAGCCATCTCGAGCGTCTTTTCAAAAGTGCCCGAAAACCCGCGGAACTTGTCATGGGTCTGGGCAGCCGCGCCATCGAGCGACATCGACATCGCCTTGCCACCGGCCTCACGCAGTGACTGAATCCGCTCCGGCGTCAATCGCGGCGTCACCGATGGCGACAGCGACATATTCAGGCCCTGTTCCGTGCCGAACCGAACCAATTCTTCCAGGTCATCGCGCTCAAACGGATCACCGCCGGTGAGCACTACAAGAGGCTTCGGCTTGCTATACGACGCTAAGGTCTCCAGCAGCATCTTGCCCTCGGTGGTCGAAAGCTGGTGAGGATGCGGCTCGTGCTGTGCATCTGCACGGCAGTGCTTGCAGACCAAGCCACAAGCCCGTGTGACCTCCCAAATGACAATAAATGGCTTCTTATTGATGTCATGTCGAACCGTTCGCACCACCGGTGCGTGATGATTCCCATGGGAGCCATGGGCTTCCGGATCGACTTGGAAGTGAGCTTGCGGCGCAGGAGACACGGTAAAAGCACCCAATTTCCGGTTTCGAAGACGTGCTGAGACGCAAATACAGTCACTTTTCACCCTATTCGGCTGCGCAGGGGGACGTCGTCAAGCACTACCTAAAACGGGTGCAGACGCCGTGGAATCCGTGGGAACCGCTAAACTTGCTGCCATGCGTATTTACCTTGGTGCAGACCACGCCGGTTTTGAAATGAAGAACCTGATTAAGGCCCACCTGGAGAAGGCTGGCCACGACGTCGTTGACTGCGGCGCTCACACTTACGACCCTGCAGATGACTACCCAGCATTCTGCATTGAGGCGGCTTCCCGTACCGTCGCCGATCCGGGCAGCCTGGGCATCGTGCTCGGCGGTTCCGGTAACGGCGAGCAGATCGCTGCTAACAAGGTCAAGGGCGCTCGTTGTGCGCTGGCTTGGTCGGTGGAGACCGCAAAGCTTGCCCGCGAGCACAACAATGCTCAGCTGATTGGCCTCGGCGGTCGTATGCACTCTGAGGAGGAGGCCCTGGCCATCGTCGATGCTTTCGTTTCCCAGCCGTGGAGCGAGGAGGAGCGCCACCAGCGCCGCATCGACATTCTTGCAGAGTACGAAAACACTGGCGTCGCCCCGGAGCTGCCGAAGGCTTAAGAGGCCACTGTTCTCCATCTGGGGGATAGGTATAGGAAAGGATAGGGGCTGTTTCCAGAATATTCTGGAAACAGCCCCTATCGTGTGCTTAGGCGGAGTAGGAATTGGCCTATGGCAAATCCGGAAGCACACCGCCGAGTAACTGTTGTACTGTTCCCCGGGTTCGAACTCTTAGACGTTTTTGGGCCGGTTGGCCTTTTTGGTCATGTCCCAGAGATTGAGGTCGAATATGTCGCCGACATTGCCGGTTCGATAACCAGCGCTCAGGGGGCGGAGGTTATCGCCACGCGCTGCACCGCTGAACTCGAGGCAGTCGATATTCTCCTGGTGCCCGGTGGAGCAGGGAGCAGAACACTAGTTGAGGATGCAGAGTTTTTGGACTGGCTTAAGCACATCGGGTCCCGGGCGCGGTTAGTGGCATCGGTCTGCACGGGGTCGGCACTGCTAGCTGCGGCTGGGCTACTTGAAGGAAAGCGAGCAACTAGTAATAAGTTGGCTTTTAATTGGGCTACCTCGTTCGGAAACGAAGTGACGTGGGTGAAAGAAGCCCGATGGGTTGAAGACGGTAATCGGTGGAGCTCATCAGGAGTTGCAGCAGGTATGGATATGGCTGTTGCTTTAATTAGCAGCATCCTTGGCGAGGAAGCTGGGAGACTTGCCGCCAGAAAAATTGAGTATCGGCCCCAGACAGACGGCACTGTCGATCCTTTTGCGAATCGAGCGAAATAGCGGCGCCGGGCTTTTCCTAAATATCGAAGCCGTCGAATCCGCCGTCGAAGAACCCGCCACCGTCGCTGCCACCATCGCCGCCGCCGAAGAGGCCGTCGAAGAAGCCGCCACCGTCGCCTGCGTCACCAGCATCAGCGGCACCCCCACCGAAGTCGCCGCCGCCAAGGTCATCGCCACCGAAATCGTCTCCACCGAAGTCATCGGAACCAAAGTCCTCGGTGCCGCCGAAGTCGTCGGCGCCGGTGCCCATGCCGCTGGCGAACTCATCAGCGCCGTAGGCAACGCCGGCCATACCGTGGAAGAGAGTAGAGAACAGCAGCATCGAGCCTGCGGTCCAGACACCGGTGCGGAGCGCGGACTTCCACCAGGGCTCGGAGTACCAACCGGCCGGAACCGGACGGCCAGCGACACGACCACCGGGGTAGTAGTTCGGAGTTTCCGGGGTGGCGTATGGAGAGGCGGTAACCGAGTGGCCTTCGTGCTCAATGGTGCGAGTTTCGGTCACAGAACCAGCGGCCTTCTGACCCTCCAGCGGTGGCAGTGTCGGCCCCGCCGGCAGGCCCATAATTTCGCGAGCCGCATTGATGTAGTGCAGACCCTCCAGCGCCGATTCGCGGGCCATTCGCGCCTGTGCCGGGGTGCGCGCAGTAGAAATCTGCGAGGAAGCGGCATTGTAGCGCTCGGATGCGTCAGCAAGAGCCTGCGTGGAAGCCGAATCGGTGCCAGCCAGGTTCAATACCTGTGAGCCCAGTCGCTCAATCCATCGGCGGGCGTCTGCGACGGCGTCTTCCAATTGATTGTTCTGGCGAGCATCAAAGGCCCTGTTTGAACGGTTTTGAGCCATCGACGCGATGATAATTGCGCCGCCGACGGTGATCGCGATCAGAATTAAAGCCCCCATGGGCTAGGCCTCCAAAAAGGAAATTGCGGGTACTGCTTGTAATTACTTGAGATAACGCATGTAGAGCGAAAAAAGTTCCCGAGCTTACATATCTGTCCGACAGATGTAGCTCGGGAACCAGGAAATGATTGGGTATGGGTAGGTATCTATGATTCGGCGGAGTCGGTGCTCTTGGTGCGGCTCTTCCGATTGGCGTGCCATGCGCGAACTTCTTCGGAATCCCACAGGGTCAACCCATGAAGCTTCGCGACGGGTTCAGGAGCCTTCTTGCGGCCAGCGTAGCTGGTGAAAGTGCCACGTGCGGTGCCGGAAAAAGCAGCGCATTCGACCGCGGTCCATAGTTCGTGTCCAGTATCGGCATCGATAATGGTGGGCTTCATGGTGCCCAGAGTACCCGTAGCACTGGATCCTGAACAGAGGTCAGAAGAATTTCTGGTCCCCGGACGTCGGCTCAGAAAGTAAAAACCGGGAGCAATGCGCCCGGTTGCGTGGAGGGGATGACGGGAATCGAACCCGCGTCTTCAGCTTAGAAGGCTGACAAGTGGGGTTCCTAACGTGATTTTTGATTTTTTTGGGGGGACATCGTCAACAACGGGCCGGGGCTCCGATTCGTTCCAGGGGGAGCGGATTTTTCGCGAACGATCCGGTTGCTCTACTCGGTTGCTTTACGACGACCCCGTCGACGCGCGAAACCCATAACATTTTGTTGGAAAACCAAAAACTAGGCGTGATGTGTGACATAGGATGTCGGCATGTCAACCAATGTGCCTGCCAATGACCGAACTCTCCATCCTCAGCCGCGCACGTCGCCGCTCGCGAAGCCGTTGCATCACGACGTCGATCTGCGGGGTCTGCTGATCGGCACGGCGTCGGCCGCCGGGCAGATCGAGGGGCGGTGACGAGAACAACGACTGGTTCGATTGGGCCCGCGAGCCCGGCAACATCGCCGATGGTTCGACCCCGCTGCGCGCCACCGACCACTGGAACCGGTGGCGGGAGGACAACGAGCTCATGGCGTCGCTGGGTCTGCCCATCGCTCGCATCGGCGTGGAGTGGGCGCGTATCGAACCGCGGCCGGGGGAGTTCGACCATGCGGTGCTGGATCGCTACCGTGAGGAGATTGCCGACCTGCGGGACAAGGGGATTCGTCCGCTGGTGACGCTCCATCACTTCGTCAATCCGCTCTGGTTCGCTCGGCGCGGCGGCTTCACCTCCGATGAATCGCCGGCGGCTTTCCTGCGCTATGCGGAGACGACCGTGCGGGCGCTCGACGACCTCGTCGACGAGTGGATCACCGTCAACGAGCCGAACGTGTACGCCACCCAGGCGCACATGTTCCGCTCGGGCCCGCCGGGCAACCGCTCGTGGGGCGACACGATGGCCGTGCTGCGCAACATGGCGGTGTCCCACATCCGCGGTTACGAGGTCATCCACGGCATCCAGGGGGATCGGGCGAAGGTCGGCATCGCCCACCACGCACGGGCGTTCGCGCCGCGCAATCCGCGCAACCCCATCCACCGCGGCCTGGCGCGGATCAATCGGCATCTGTTCCAGGACATCGTCGCCGACGCGCATCTGGCGGGGAAGTTCCATCCGCTGCTGGGCGGGGCGAAGGTCGGCCGCGGGTTGCCGTCGGGCCGCCACCACGACTTCCTGGGCCTGAACTACTACTCGCGCACGGCCGTCGACAAGTTCGACGACGGCACCTTCGTCGGGGCTCCGGTCAACGACCTCGGGTGGGAAATCCACCCCGAGGGCCTGGTCGAATGCGCCCGCGACCTGAACGAGCGTTTCGGCGGACCGGTCTGGATCACCGAAAACGGCACCTGCGATCTCGGCGATCTGGAGCTGTCGGTCGGTGGCGTGGACGCGGGCGTCGAAAAGCCGAATCCGGCCGGGGACTACGCCAACCCGGACGCCGGGGCTGCCGACCGCAGGCTGGAGTCGTTCCGGCCGCGGTTCATCCTGGAGCACCTGCGGGCCATCGCCGAGTCGGACGTGCCCATCGAGCGCTGGTACCACTGGTGCTTCGTGGACAACTGGGAATGGGCCGACGGCGAAGAGCCGCGATTCGGCATCGTCCACCTGGACTACGAGACGCAGGAACGGACGATGAAGCCGTCGGGCCACCTGCTGGCCGAGCTGGCCCGCACCGGGCGGATCACCCCGGAGCTGCACCGGCGCTACACCGCAGGCCGTCGTTACCCCGTCGCGGACGAACACACCGACCCCAACGTGCGGGCGCAGCCGCCGGAGCCGGATGGGGTGCAGGGATGAGCTCCTCCGAACACGCCGGCTCCTCCGAACGCGCCATCTCCGACGTCGGGCGTTTCACCGCCGACCCCGCCCAGCGCACGCCGGTGACCACCGGCTGGATCGTGCGGTACGGCCTGCTGTACCTGGGGCAGAACATCTCGTGGGCAGCGCCGACGCAGCTGTTGTTGGCGCAGCAGATCCTCATCTGGCATCCGGGGGAGAAGGAGGAGAAGTTCGCGCTCCTCATGGCGGTCGGCGGGTTCTTCTCCATCATCGGGCATCCGCTGGCCGGGTGGTTGTCGGACCGCACGGACACGCGCTGGGGCCGCCGCGCCCCGTGGATCCTCTTCGGCGGGCTGGCGGCGGCCGGGTCGCTGGTGTTCCTGGGCGCCGCGCCGGGCTTCATGGCGTTGACCATCGGGTGGGCGGTGTTCCAGCTGGCCATCGCGGCGTCAATCAACGCGGCCCAGGCGGTGGCGCCGGATACGGTGCCGGACAATCAGTACGGCGTGGTCTCGGGTGTGCTGGGGCTGACGTACACCCTCGGCGTGGTGCTGGGCACCGTCGTGGCCACGGTGTTCGACCTGGGGCTGGCGTACATCGTCACCGCGGCGCTGCTGCTGGTGCTCATCGGCCAGTTCCTGCCGGGCTTCCGCGACGTGTCCCGGGTGCGGTCGCAGGCGGCCGCATCTCCGGTGCTTGACGACGCCGGCGGGGACGCTGACGCCGTGGTGCCCGCCGTCGCCGAGGTGCCCGGAGGGCTCTACCGCGACTTCACGTGGGTGTTCATCGCCCGGTTCCTGGTGACCACGGGCAACTCGGTCGCGTTGTTCTACCTGTTCTATTACCTGCGCGATCACATCGGCCACCCCGATCCGGATGCCGGCGTGCTCGTCCTCACCGGCGCGTATGCCCTGTGCGTCATCGTCACCGCGATCCTGTCGGGCAAAGTGTCCGACAAGATGGGCAAGCGCCGGGTGTTCGTGGCGTTGTCGTCGATGGGCGTCGCCGGGGCCTGCGCGATCATGGCGTTCGCCGGGAGCTTCGCCATGGTCGTCGGCGCGGCGGTGCTGTTGGGTCTGTCGTGGGGCGTGTTCATGGCCGTCGATCAGGCCCTGATCAACCAGGTGCTGCCCAAGGCCGATGAGCGCGGGCGTGACGTGGGCGTCATGAACCTCGCCGTCGCCGGCCCGAACATGGCCGCCCCGGTGCTCGCCGCCTTCGCGTTGGCGAACCTCGGCGGGTACCCCGGCCTGTACGTTTTCGCGGGCGCGCTCACCGCCGTCGGTGCGGTGCTGGTGTACCGGGTGCGGTCCGTGCCCTGATCTCCGTGCGTTGAACAGCGTGCGGCCGGTGCCCTAATCTTCGTGCCTTGAACGGCGTGCGGTCGGCGTTACGGTTTGATACCGTTCGTTGCAGTCGATGAAAGGTGTTTATCCCCGTGCGCCCCACGAAGAAGTTGTCCCCCGCCGCATTCGGCGCAGCGTCCCCCGCCGTCTCCTCTGTGGAGACCGGTGCCGAGGCCCGGTCCGCGAGCCGAGTCTCAGCGGCCCCGTCGTCCCGGACGTCCTTCGTCCGCAGGGCGTTGGCCCCGGTCACGGCGCTCGCGCTGGCGGGCACGTTGCTGTCGGTGCCGCAGGCGTCGGCCGGCGGCTCCGCCGGTCCGGCCGATCTCGGCGGGTTGGACTGGGGCGCGTGCCCGACCGCGGCGATGACCGCGCCGGGCACCGTGTGCGCGGACATCGACGTGCCACGTGATTATTCCGACCCGGAGGGCGCGACGATTTCCCTCACTGTCAGCCGGGTTCCGGCGACGGGGGAGCGCCGTGGCGTCATCGCAGGCAATCCGGGCGGCCCCGGCGGCGACGCGTTGGGAATGTTCTCCGACGAGGCCGTGAGGATGCCGACCGCCGTCCGGGAGCACTTCGACCTCATCGCCGTCGAGCCGCGCGGCCTGGCCTGGGGCACCCCGCTGAACTGCAACGTGGCGGACATCCCGATGACGGGTCTGCTCTCCGGGCAGGTCGGCGCGATGTACGCCTCCTGCGAAGCCAACGAACCGGGATACGCGGCGACCATCACCACGGAGAACACCGCTCGCGATCTCAACCATGTCCGCGACGTGCTCGGCCAGGACGTCATGCACCTCTACGGCCTGTCCTACGGCACGGATCTGATGAGCACGTACGCGACCCTGTTCCCGGACAAGACGGGCCGGATGGTGCTGGATTCCTCGGTCGATCCTGCCGACCGTTACTTTCGGCTCGGAGACTCGCGCGAGCCGTGGCGCCGCGAGGCTCTCAACGCGATGTTCCAGTGGATCGCCGACCGTGACGACGAGTACGGCCTGGGCACCACCGCCCTGCAGGTGTACGCGCGCTGGTCGCAGCGCATCAACGAGGAGGTTGGCGCGCCGGGTCAGGTCTACCCGCCGCCGACGCAGGTGGGCGACGTGCCCGCCGCCTTCGCCGACGACCCGGAGGCGTTCATGCAGCTGGCCGACGGCGTTCTGCCCGTCGCGTGGCGCAGCCATTCCTTCGCGGCGAACCTGATGCGCCCCGGCGCCGGCAATCAGTCGGTGCTGCTGCAGCAGACCTTCGCGGCGACGTACTCGGAGAGCATGTGGCCCGACGTCGCCGACGCCGTGGTCACCGGCGAGGTGGAGACCCCCGAACTACCCGAGGGCGTGACCCCGGAAGACATGATGGCGCAGACCGAGGCGATGGGAACCATCGAGCGGGCGATCATCTGCAACGACAACGTCACCGCCGCCGACCCGTCCCGCATTCCCCGCACGTACCTCGACCAGTTCACCGGCGGCGACATCTTCCGCCTCAACGCCGATGCGCTGTCGTCGGGGCAGCTATGCCTCGGCTGGCCGGGGCAGGGCGCTGCCGTGGAACTCAGCGGCGACGCCCTCGAGTCGAAGCCGCTGCTGCTCCACTACGACCGCGATGCGGCGGTGACCGGCACGGGCGGCCGCGCGATGCAGGCGGTCATGGGCGGCGAGCTCATCGAGCTGCCGGGCCACGGCCACGGCGTGCTCGTCGCCCACAACGACGCCGACGAGATCGCCAACGTCGTCGCCGCCCACTACTTGGGCTGACCGGTCATGCCGGGCTGACCGGTCCGAGATTGGGCCGGCTACTTGCCCTTCGCCTCGTGGCCTTTCTGCCACTCGCGCACGTCGTCGGAGTTCCGCGGGTTCAGCCCGTGGAGCTTCGCCGCCGGCACCGGCGCTTTGCCACGGCCCGCATAGCTGGTGAACGTGCCGCGCGCGGTACCGGTGAACTCCGCGCATTCGGCGACGGTCCACAGCTCGACGCCGGTGTCCTTGTCGATGATGCGAGGATTCATGCCGCCGGGACTAGTTGTGCGTGACGACGGCAAAAGACCCGACATGACAGTGCCACCGACTTGTTACCGACGCTGTATGAAACCGTGACGCGCGCACGCGGTCGTGACATGCCTGTGACGGATTTCGGGACGGATCCCGTCAAAAAGAAGAACACCCTCCGACGCTGGCCGGAGGGTGCTTTCACATGGAGGGGATGACGGGAATCGAACCCGCGTCTTCAGCTTGGAAGGCTGAGGTATTAGCCACTATACGACATCCCCATAGACAGAAATCCGGCTTAGATGCGCAATCGCCTCCACCAGACTGTGTCTTGGTACAAGGCATATTAACCCGTTAAAGCGCACATACAAAAATCGATGCCAGGTTTTTCTCGAAGGCTTTAAAGAAAAGTGGCTGTGGCCGGGAAAAACAGAAAATGAAACTAAAGCAACGTGGGGTATGTGAAACAGGCGTATAGCCGTTGATTACACTGTCACACGACTCAACAAAGGGGCAGTCGTTTTAGGCGGCTTCTTTGGAGGGTCGGCCGACGAATGGAGTGTTTGCAGCAAACGAGGCCGCCAAAAGCAGTGCCGAGGTGATGCAAACGCCCGGTGATATGCATGGATTTCATGAAACCAGTAGTAGTTGGCAGGTTGGCTCTCGATGGCGTCGTAAAGCGTTTTCAGACAGAGCATTAGCCTGGTTGAACGCGTGGTTTTGTGATTTCATTAATCGTCAGGTAAATCTATACGGGTCCGTTATGGAAACGCGATTTCGCGACTATGAGGGCCCCGGTGCAGATGCTCCAAAGGGGTTTCTGCTAGGTTTCGAATGACGCATACGGGGTATGGCGCAGCTTGGTAGCGCGTCCGCTTTGGGAGCGGAAGGCCGTGGGTTCAAATCCCGCTACCCCGACCAGTATCACGGGCACTCCCGTGGTCTATGAATTAATCATCGAGTTGCAGGAGAGTGCACCAGTGAAGTCTTCCGTTGAGAAGCTCAATGAGACCCGAGTGAAGATTACCGTCGAGGTCCCGTTTGATGAGCTGAAGCCAGAGTTCGACAATGCCTACAAGGCACTGGCTCAGCAGGTCCAGATTCCGGGCTTCCGTAAGGGCAAGGCCCCGGCAAAGCTGATTGAGGCCCGCTTCGGCCGCGGCCCAATCCTGGAGCAGGTGCTCAACGACATGGTTCCGTCCCGCTACGACGAGGTCGTTCGCGAGGAGGACCTGAAGGTTATCGGTCAACCTGAGGTTGACATCACCAAGCTGGAAGATGGCGAGCTCGTTGAGTTCACCGCTGAGGTTGACGTCCGCCCGGAGATTGAGCTGCCGAAGTTCGAGGACATCGCAGTTGAGGTTGACCCGCTGGTCGCCGACGAGGAAGCTGTTGAGGCTGAGCTGCAGAACCTGCTCGCTCGCTTCGGCACCCTGACCGGCGTCGAGCGCGCAGTCGAGAAGGACGACTTCGTCTCCATCGACCTGTCCGCCACCATCGACGGCGAAGAGCTGGAAGAGGCTTCGACCGAGGGGCTGTCCTACCAGGTTGGCTCCGACGACCTGATTGACGGCCTGGATGACGCTGTTGTTGGCCTGTCCCAGGGCGAGTCCAAGGAGTTCACCACCAAGCTGGTTGCTGGCGAGCACGAGGGCGAGGACGCTCAGGTCACCGTTACCGTTCAGTCCGTCAAGGTCCGCGAGCTGCCGGAAGCTGACGACGACTTCGCTCAGATGGCTTCCGAGTTCGACACCATCGACGAGCTGAAGGAAGACCTGGCCCGCCAGGTCGAGAACACCAAGAAGGGTGAGCAGGCTCAGCAGGTTCGCGACAAGGTTTTGGCTGCCGCTATGGAGCAGACCACCATCGCTCTGCCGGAGGGTGTTGTCAAGGAGCAGGTCGAGGGCCAGCTGCAGCAGCTGCTGGGGCAGTTCGGCGGCGACGAGAAGGTTCTGAACTCCATGCTGGAGGCTCAGGGCACCACCCGCGAGCAGTTCGACGAGGACTCCAAGAAGTCCGCTGAGGAAGCTGTCCGCACCCAGCTGTTCCTGGACGCACTGGCTGAAGAGATCCAGCCGGATGTTTCCCAGCAGGAGCTCACCGACCACATCCTGTTCACTGCTCAGTCCTACGGCATGGATCCGAACCAGTTCATCCAGCAGATTCAGCAGTCCGGCCAGCTCGGCAACCTGTTTGCAGACGTTCGCCGCGGCAAGGCTCTGGCCACCTCGATTCTGAAGGCTTCCGCCAAGGATACCGAGGGCAACGAAATCGATCTGAACGAGTACTTCGGTGAGGTCGAAGCTGAGGCTGAGAAGGCTGAGTCCGACAAGGCTGAGGACAACTCGGCTGAGTAAGCCCCGCCGTTAGCGCGACGCATTCCTTATGTTGCAACGCTTATAGCGAACAAGGGCCGTTCCTGAAACAAAGGGACGGCCCTTTTCGTTACCCTCTAGTGAACGACAAACTCGCACACGTACGAAGAAGGAGTACACAGATGAGCGATAACGCCCAGATGTCGACGAACACAGTTTTCGACAAGCTGCTCAAGGAGCGCATTATTTGGCTGGGTGAGCAGGTCGACGACGAGATTGCCAACAAGCTCTGCGGTCAGATGCTGCTCCTGGCAGCTGAGGACCCGGAGGCGGATATCTCGCTGTACATTAACTCCCCGGGCGGCTCCGTCACCGCCGGCATGGCCATTTACGACACCATGCAGTTTGTTCCGTGCGACGTGGCTACCTACGGCATGGGCTTGGCAGCTTCCATGGGCCAGTTCCTGCTCGCCGCAGGTGCTAAGGGCAAGCGTTACGCACTGCCGCACGCCCGCATTATGATGCACCAGCCATCTGCCGGTATTGGCGGTACCGCATCCGACATCACCATTCAGGCTGAGCAGTTCGCTGCCACCAAGAAGGAGATGGCTCGTCTGATTGCGCAGCACACCGGTCAGCCGGTCGAGCGCATTGAGGAAGACTCGGACCGCGACCGCTGGTTTACCGCAGCTGAGGCAAAGGAATACGGCCTGGTTGACCACGTCGTGACCGCCCTCAAGGACACCGCACGCTAAAAGCGGACAGTAGCGAATAATTAGAGGCGATTTAATCAACATGGAGATGAACAATATGCAGATGCCGCAGTCGCGCTACGTGCTTCCTTCTTTCGTGGAGCACTCCAGCTTTGGTGCTAAGGAATCCAACCCGTACAACAAGCTCTTCGAAGAGCGCATTATCTTCCTCGGCTCCCAGGTCGATGACACCGCCGCTAACGACATCATGGCGCAGTTGCTGGTGCTTGAGGGCCTGGACCCGGATCGTGACATCACGATGTACATCAATTCCCCAGGCGGCTCCTTCACCTCGCTGATGGCCATCTACGACACGATGCAGTACGTGCGTCCCGACGTGCAGACCGTGTGCCTGGGCCAGGCTGCCTCCGCGGCAGCCGTGCTGCTCGCTGCGGGTGCACCGGGTAAGCGTGCAGCTCTGCCGAATGCGCGCGTGCTCATTCACCAGCCGGCTACCCAGGGTATCCAGGGCCAGGTTTCCGACCTGGAGATTCAGGCGAACGAAATCGAGCGCATGCGCAAGCTGATGGAGGAGACGTTGGCTCGCCACTCCGGTCGCACTGCAGAGCAGATCCGCAAGGACACCGACCGTGACAAGATCCTGACCGCTGAAGAGGCCGTCGAGTACGGCATCATCGACCAGGTCTTCGAGTACCGCAAGCACAACGCCTAAAAGGAGACATGGTCTCTTTGGAGTGCTGCGCACTGGCCGTCGTAAAGCGCCGGGCGAGATCGCGTGAAATTCACCTCGCCCGGGCGTGGAAGCCGGTATTTGCGCGCACTCACGGTAGGCTGGTCTGAAGCAGTTATTGGCAACGAAGCGGAAAGGCGGCGGCGGGAGCCTCATGGCGCGTATGCAAGAAAGTGCGGATTTGCTGAAGTGCTCTTTCTGTGGAAAGAGTCAGAAGCAGGTCAAAAAGCTGATTGCCGGACCTGGTGTGTACATCTGTAATGAATGCATCGAGCTCTGCAACGAGATTATTGAAGAGGAGCTCAACACCGGCGGCGAGGCAACTGGCAACGACGACCGCCTGCCGCGCCCGATGGAAATTCGCGACTTCCTCGATGAGTACGTCATCGGCCAGGACACGGCAAAGCGCACGCTAGCGGTAGCGGTCTACAACCACTACAAGCGCCTTCGTGCTGCAGAGACCAAGTCGGACAACGACGTCGAGCTGCAGAAGTCGAACATCCTCCTGCTGGGGCCGACCGGCTGTGGCAAGACCTACCTGGCACAGACGCTGGCTCGCAAGCTGGATGTGCCGTTTGCAATCGCCGATGCCACCAGCCTGACCGAGGCCGGCTATGTCGGTGAGGATGTGGAGAACATCCTGCTGAAGCTGCTGCAGGCTACTGATTTCGACGTCGAGAAGGCGCAGCGTGGCATCATTTACGTCGATGAAATTGACAAGATCTCGCGTAAGTCTGAAAACACCTCCATCACTCGCGATGTCTCCGGTGAAGGTGTGCAGCAGGCGCTGCTGAAGATTCTCGAGGGAACCGTAGCCGCCGTGCCCCCGCAGGGTGGGCGCAAGCTGCCGAACCAGGAGTTCATTCAGTTCGACACCTCCAATGTCCTGTTCATCGTCGCCGGTGCGTTTGCCGGTCTGGAGAAGGTCGTGCAGGAGCGTGTCGGCAAGAAGGGTCTGGGCTTCGGCGCAGATGTCACCTCGGCTAACGACGCGGATATGAAGGATCCATTCCGCGACGTGCTGCCGGAGGACCTCGTTCGATTCGGCCTGATTCCTGAGTTCATTGGTCGCCTGCCCGTCATCGCATCGGTCACCAACCTCGATGAGGACGCGCTGGTTCGCGTACTCACCGAACCCAAGAACTCCCTGGTCCGCCAGTACCAGCACCTGTTCGACATGGACGGTGTGCGCCTCACCATCGACGATGAGGCACTGCGCGCCATTGCTGCCAAGGCGATTAGCCGCGATACCGGCGCCCGTGGTCTGCGCGGCATCATGGAAGAAATCTTGGTTCCCGTGATGTTCGAAGTACCAGAGCGTGACGACGTCGCGGAGGTCATCGTCCACAAGGAATGCATCACGGACGGTGCAGCGCCAGAGCTCGTTGAACGCAGCGAGAACAAGAAGACTGCGTAAAGGTAGCTGAAAACCCGGTTAGAGTAGCCGCTCTAACCGGGTTTTGGTGTCTGTATGGAGCCCTAGTCGTCCATGCCGTAGATGTCGCGGTAATCCGGGGCATCATCAGCAGCCAAGTCCTGAGTCTCTGGGTTGGGCTGATCGCCATAGACCTCTGCGCCAAGCGCGGACGAGTTCGCGCCATGGGAGGCCAGCAGGGAAGTGTACGAGCTGCCCGGTTCGTTGCGAGGCGAGGATGTCAACAGGCTGGTCACGGTGTCCTGTGCGAACTCACGCAGCTTGTCCGACAGCACCGTCGATTGCATTTCAATGCCGTAGAGGTTTTCAAAAGTTCGTTGGTGCAGGGTGGGGAAGGTGGCCAGCGACAGCACGAGAATATAAAGATCAAGTGCGGAAATGTCAGTGCGGAATGCACCGTAATCGCGGCCGAGCAACAAGATGCGGTCAAACTCCAAAACAATAGGGCTCTGGCCACCAAGCCCAGTCACGCCTTCAAGCGGCAGGACTGGGTGTAGGTTTTCCTGGATGATGAACCGTACGGCGAGTGGGTTCGCCGAGAAATAGTCGTAGATAACGCCGACTACATGCTGCAGGGCTTCCACCGGCACATTGGAGTGCGGACGCAGGTCGTCGTCGTCAGGCCTTACGGTCTCCAGCACATGTGCCCACGTCGCCCTGTAGAGTCCCAACTTGTCACCACAGTGGTAGTGAAGCATACGCTTGGAGACACCAGAGGCGGCAGCAATGGCATCCAAACGGGCATCTGCATACCCCTTTGCGGTGAATTCTTGAAGTGCTGCCACCAAGACTGCATGGGGGATTGCATCAGAGGAGCCTGGAGACTTCATGAAAATCCTTTGCTTGGACTAGAGAGCGACTACGGGGTTTTGGCTATCTAACGGGGGTGAAATTGGTCAGTCGCGGACTTCTTTCTAGTGAAATGAGTACACGACCGTAAGTTATGCCTAATGCTATCCGTTTTTCAGAAATGGCCTGAGCGCATCGCCCCCGTCTGCGCCAATTCTGCAGTCGCATTAGAGTGGGCAGCGAATTGATTCTCTCTCGAGAAAGGCCTGTAGTGAACAAGACTCCCGTAAAGGTTGCAGTTACCGGCGCCGCCGGACAGATCGCTTACTCCCTGCTCTTCCGCATTGCCAGCGGTTCGGTTTTCGGCCCTGAGACCCCGGTTGAGTTGAACCTGCTGGAGATTACTCCGGCGCTGCACGCCACCGAAGGCGTCGCCATGGAGCTGTTTGACTCCGCCTTCCCGCTTCTGACTGGCATCAACATCACCGATGATCCGGCAAAGGCATTCGACGGCGCCAACGCCGCATTCCTGGTCGGTGCGAAGCCGCGTGGCAAGGGCGAGGAGCGCTCCGCACTGCTGGGCGCCAACGGCAAGATCTTCGGTCCGCAGGGTGCCGCACTGAACGATCACGCAGCAGACGACATCAAGGTTCTGGTTGTCGGCAACCCGGCTAACACCAACACCATGATTGCCGCTTCCCACGCTAAGGACATCCCGGCAGAGCGCTTCACCGCCATGATGCGCCTGGACCACAACCGTTCCCTGTCCCAGCTGTCGCAAAAGATTGGTGTTCCGACCACTGAGATCAAGAACATGATCGTCTGGGGTAACCACTCCGCAGACCAGTTCCCGGACATCACCTACGCCACCATTGCAGGCGAGAAGGTCTCCGACAAGGTTGACGCTTCATGGGTCGAGCAGGACTTCATCCCGCGTGTCGCCAAGCGTGGCGCAGAAATCATCGAGGTCCGCGGTTCTTCCTCCGCAGCTTCCGCTGCAGCTGCCGCAGTTGACCACATGCGTGACTGGGTGACGGGTACCCCAGAGGGCGAGTGGGTCTCTGTCGCACTTCCGTCCGATGGCTCCTACGGCATCGACGAGGGCCTGGTTGCTGGTGTTCCGTGCTACGCCAAGGACGGCGAGTGGGTTCGCGTTGAGGGCCTGGATCTCTCCGAGGTGCAGCGCGCTGGCATCGAGCGCAACGTCAAGGCACTGCGCGAAGAGCGCGACGCAGTTAAGGACCTGCTGGTCTAAGGGTCGCTTAACGCCTGTTTAAAGGTGCCCTCTTGTGATGGTTTCACAAGAGGGCACCTTTTCATTTACTGCGGTAATCGCAGATTGGCTCGGGGCGTGAGTAAAGCTTGAATTCGGCGGTGCGTAAGTCGCCGATAGCAGATATGGGTTGGGGCGCAAGGGTCGTCGTAAAGCCCCTGGAAAAACAAATCCGGGCAAGGCGCTAAGATGTGACGCGTGACTGAGAACAACGTGGACCTAAACAGAGCAGATAAGTTGCCCAAGTCGTGGAACCCGGCTGACGTGGAGTCGGACCTGTACCAGGGCTGGGTAGACGCTGGCTATTTCGAGGCTGATCCGTCTAGCTCCAAGCCGGCTTACTCTATTGTGCTGCCCCCGCCGAATGTGACGGGTCAGCTGCACATGGGCCACGCATTGGACCACACTTTGATGGATGCGCTGGTGCGCCGTAAGCGCATGCAGGGCTACGAGGTGCTGTGGCTGCCGGGTATGGACCACGCGGGTATCGCAACGCAGACCAAGGTCGAGGCGATGCTGAAGGAGTCCGAAGGCAAGGACCGCTTCGATTATGGCCGCGAGGAGTTCGTGGAGAAGGTCTGGGAGTGGAAGCACGATTACGGCGGACGTATCGGCAACCAGATGCGCCAGATTGGTGACTCCCTGGATTGGTCCCGTGAGCGCTTCACTCTGGACGAGGGCCTGTCCCGTGCGGTTCAGACGATTTTTAAGGAACTGTTTGACCGCGGCCTAATCTACCGCGCCAAGCGCATGGTTAACTGGTCTCCGGTGCTGCAGACTGCAATCTCGGATATTGAGGTCAAGTACGAGGACGCTGAAGGCGAGCTCGTCTCCTTCCGCTACGGCGATGGGGAAGACTCCATTGTTGTGGCGACGACTCGTGTGGAGACGATGCTGGGCGACGTGGCAATTGCCGTGCACCCGGAGGATGAGCGCTACACGCACCTGGTGGGCAAGGTTTTGGACCACCCGTTCCGCGAGGACCTGAAGATTCAGGTCATCGCCGATGACTATGTGGACCGCGAGTTCGGTACCGGTGCGGTGAAGATCACGCCGGCACACGATCCGAATGACTTCGCCATGGGCCAGCGCCACGACCTGGATATGCCGGAGGTCATTGACACCACTGGCCGTATCTTCAACACTGGCACGCGTTTCGACGGCATGGATCGTGCGGAAGCCCGTACTGCGCTGACGGAGGCGCTGCGTGAGCAGGGGCGCATTGTCAAGGAGGTCCGCCCGTACGTTCACTCGGTCGGCCACTCGGAGCGCTCGGGTGAGCCGATTGAGCCGCTGCTGAGCCTGCAGTGGTTCGTTAAGGTCGATGAGCTGGCCAAGATGTCCGGCGATGCTGTTCGCGAGGGCGACACGGTTATTCACCCAGCTTCGCAGGAGCCGCGCTGGTTCGACTGGGTCGATGACATGCACGACTGGTGTGTTTCCCGCCAGCTGTGGTGGGGCCACCGCATCCCGATTTGGTACGGCCCGAATGGCGAGGTCGTCTGTGTCGGCCCGGATGATGAGGCTCCGACGGGCGAGGGCTGGACGCAGGATCCGGACGTGCTGGATACCTGGTTCTCCTCTGCGCTGTGGCCGTTTTCCACGATGGGTTGGCCGGAAGCCACCCCAGAGCTGGAGAAGTTCTACCCGACATCCGTGCTGGTCACCGGCTATGACATTCTGTTCTTCTGGGTCGCGCGCATGATGATGTTCTCGACCTTTGCTGCCACCCTGCCTGATTCACCGCTGGGTAAGGGCCGCGATAGCCGTCCGCAGGTGCCGTTTAAGGATGTCTTCCTGCACGGTCTGGTCCGCGATGAGCAGGGTCGCAAGATGTCGAAGTCCCTCGGCAATGGCATTGACCCACTGGACTGGGTCCGCGACTACGGTGCGGACGCACTTCGCTTCACGCTGGCGCGTGGCGCTAACCCAGGCTCTGACCTGCCGGTCGGTAATGACGCCGCTCAGAGCTCCCGTAACTTCGCTACCAAGCTGTTCAACGCCACCCGCTTTGCGCTGATGAACGGGGCCCACGTGGGCGAGCTGCCGGACCGTGACCAGCTCACCGACACCGACCGCTGGATCCTGGACCGCCTGGAACAGGTCCGCGCCGAGGTTGATGCTGCGCTGGATAAGTACGAGTTCTCCAAGGCCAACGAGGCCCTCTACCACTTCGCATGGGACGAGGTCTGTGACTGGTACCTGGAGATGACCAAGGTTGACTTCCCGCGCCTGAACGACGGCGAGACCATGACCGAGGAGCAGGCCGCCCGCGCAGCCTCCACGTGTCTGGTTCTCGGCCGCGTGCTGGATACGCTGCTACGTCTGCTGCACCCGTCCATGCCGTTCGTCACGGAGACGCTGTGGAAGGCGCTTACCGACGGCGCGGAGGGCTTCGAGGATTCTCTGGTTATTTCCGCCTGGCCGGATGCCACCATGACCACCGACGGCGCTGCTGTCGACGAGGTTGCCGCACGTCGTATTGCCGATGCCCAGAAGTTGGTCACCGAGCTGCGTCGTTTCCGCAATGACCAAGGTGTGAAGCCGTCGCAGCGCGTGCCGGCACGCATGAACCTGGCGGATGCTGATCTGGCTGCTCAGGAAGAGATGATTCGTTCGCTGGCTCGTGCTGAGGCACCGGAGGATGGATTCACCGCTACCGCTTCCATTGAGGTGCGCCTGTCTCAGGCCACGGTTCTGATCGAGCTGGATACCTCCGGCACCGTCGACGTGGCCGCTGAACGCAAGCGCCTGGAAAAAGACCTGGCCAAGGCCGAGAAGGAACTGGCCGGCACCGAGAAGAAGCTCGGCAACGAGGCCTTCCTGTCCAAGGCTCCGGAGCAGGTCGTGGAGAAGATTAAGACTCGCCACCAGTTCGCACTGGAGGAGATTGACCGCATTAAGGCTCGTTTGGAGGGACTTCCGCAGGCATGACCGAACCACGGGATATCGAACCTCGGGGTGCTGAATCACACGATGAGATTGCTGGGGAGATTCGTTTGAATCTTGGCGGCGAGGACGATTCGGTGGCGCAGGAAGAGTCTGCGGTGCGAGAAGAGTCCACTGCAGCGCCTGAGTTCGAATTCGATCCGGCTGACTCCCAGATCGTCGAGGACCTTGAGCCTCGCGAAATCGCCGGTGTGATGGCCGATGACCGCATGCCCGATGACATGCGCCTCGGTGAGGTCTCCGTGTCCGAGGAAGGCCTGAGCCTGCCGGTCGATGTGGACCGCCCGGTCAACGAGCCGGCTCCGCTGGAGGCCACCGCCGAGGAGCTGCGCGAGCTCGCAGAGGTGGAAGCCGAGCTGGATCAGCGTTGGCCGGAGACCAAGATTGACCCATCACTCGAGCGGATCGAGATGCTGATGGACATCCTTGGCCATCCCGAGCGTGCCACTCCGGTGATTCACGTTGCCGGCACTAATGGCAAGACTTCCACTGTTCGCATGATTGAGTCGCTGGTGCGCGCTCTCGGTCGGCGCACTGGCCGCACCACCAGTCCGCATCTGCAGCTGGTTACCGAGCGCATCGCCATCGATGGCCAGCCCATCCATCCACGCGACTACGTGCGCATCTGGCGCGAGATTCAGCCCTACGTGGAAATGGTTGACGCCAAGTCCGCCGAAAAGGGCGGCCCGCAGATGAGCAAGTTCGAGGTCCTCACGGCCATGGCCTACGCTGCCTTCGCCGACGCTCCTGTCGATGTCGCCGTGGTGGAAGTCGGCATGGGCGGCACATGGGATGCGACCAACGTGGTGGAGGCCGACGTGGCAGTCATCTGCCCGATCGGTCTCGATCACACGGAGTACCTCGGCGATACCCTGGCTGAAATCGCTGCTGAGAAGGCCGGCATCATCAAGTCGCGGTGGAACAAGGACGACCTGCTCACACCACCGGACAATGTCGCCATTGTTGGCGAGCAGGAACCGGAAGCAATGGACGTCGTTTTGCGCCGTGCCGTGGAAATGGATGCCTCGGTCGCCCGTGCTGGGGTTGAGTATGGCGTCGTCAGCCATCAGCTGGCGGTCGGCGGGCAGAACCTAACGCTCAAGGGCCTGGCCGGCGAGTATGACGACATCCATCTGCCACTGCACGGTCCGCATCAGGCGCGCAACGCCGCCACAGCGCTGGCCGCGGTGGAGGCGTTCTTCGGCGCAGGTCCGGGACGTCCGCTCAACATTGATGCGGTTCGCGAAGGCTTTGCGACGGTCGCATCGCCCGGCCGCCTGGAGCGCGTGCGTTCGACCCCGACGGTGTTTATCGATGCCGCCCACAATCCTCACGGTGCCCGTGCGCTACGCACGGCGCTCTCCGCTGAGTTCGACTTCCGCCGTGTCATTGGTGTGCTGTCGGTGTTGGGGGAGAAGGATGCTCGTGGGCTGCTGGTGGAGCTGGAGCCGTACTTCGAAGAAGTGGTAATCACCCAGAACACCTCGCCGCGTGCGCTGCACTACGACGACCTGGCTGACCTTGCGGAGGAGATTTTCGGCGAGGAGCGCGTGCATCGCGTGCCAACTCTGCCGTCCGCCGTTGAGCTAGCTGTCGCGCTGGCTGAGGAAACCGACACCGGTGACGGTATTGTCTCTGGTTCCGGTGTGATCGTCACTGGATCTGTTGTTACCGCGGGCGAGGCCCGGACACTATTTGGAAAGGACCCGCAATGAGCGAATCTCAGGCGAGCCAGCCACAGGGCAATGGCGCGGAGGATTACACCGCTGCCGATCGCGAGGCCCTGCGTGCCTACCGCGAGGGCCGTGACCTGAGTGAGGGCGGCAAGTACGGTCCGCTCGGTGCGGGACACGATCCGGCTAAGGACCCGCTGAAGGGGCTGCGCGGTGTTATGTCCGGCACGCTGATTATGCAGGCTATCTCGGTGCTGCTTGGTCTGACCGTGGTCACGCGCATTCCCGACGGTCAGATTAACCAGACCTTCTCGGTTACGTACATCACTATCCTGGGCCTGGCTCTGATTGCGATGGCTTTCCTGCAGAAGCAGCCCTGGGCGCTGAAGGCCAACATTGTGCTGCAGGTCTTTGGTGTGCTGGCTATTTTCACACACGTGTCGATGGGCGTGGTGGGTATCTTCTTCGCACTAGTGTGGGCCTACATTCTGCACCTGCGGAAGAACCTCATCCAGCGTATGGAGCGCGGTCTGTTGACCACCCAGCACTCGTAGATTTCCCGCGCTCGTAGTCGCGCTGGGTTACGCTGCACATTTCACCCCGCTGCACCACCACTCCGGTGCAGCGGGGTTTGTCATAGTATGATGCACACCATGACTGAACGTACTCTTATTCTGATCAAGCCGGACGGCGTTTCCCGCGGTCTGGTCGGCGAAGTTATCTCCCGCATCGAGCGCAAGGGCCTGAAGCTGGTCGCGCTTGACCTCCGTGTTGCTGACGAGGCAACTGCGAAGGAGCACTACGCAGAGCACGTCGATAAGCCGTTCTTTGGTGAGCTGGTTGATTTCATCACCTCTGCACCGCTGGTCGCTGGTGTTATCGAGGGCCCGAACGCAATCGCTGCTTGGCGTCAGCTCGCTGGCGGCACCAACCCGGTTGAGGCCGCAACTCCGGGCTCCATCCGCGGTGACTTCGCACTTGAGGTTGCTAACAACGTTGTTCACGGTTCCGATTCTCCGGAGTCCGCTGAGCGCGAGATTGGTATTTGGTTCCCGAACCTCTAAACGTTGACGGTTCAGCATTGACCCGTAAGCGTTGAACTGGCGCCGAACTGAGCAAGCAATTGTTTGCCGGTCCGGCGCTTTTTGCTTGTCGACGACCGTGGGGTGGCCCTTCAGCGGGCTGCACGTGTGAATGCGGGCATGGGCTGCAAATGTGAAACTGTGCAAGTTTATGACACTTTCGGCCATTTTTCGAGCCATTTTTGTCATAAACGCAGTCAGTAACTCGGATTGGCCCGCCGCCGCCAATGTCGGTGCGCGCCACCTGCTCGATATGTGCGACAATGGACAGCAGCAGTTGTGCCCGGGAGTTCGCTCCGGTGGATGAAATATTCCGCATGTGATCGCTGAATCCCCGAGTCAGCCGGAAGGCCTGCCAATAAGACTTTCATAATTGTTCATCGTTTTCGGCCCTCTATCTGCGCATATGGCGCAAATGAAGTGGCTGTCGCAACATCGTTGCTCCGCCTGGGTTTCAAGGCCACAACGGATGTAGGCGCACATGGAATGACAAAGAGTGCGCTTCCTGTTGTCGAGTTTTGCGTGGTGGGGTGTCAAGGAGAAACAAATACAGTGGCAAATTTCAGCCAGGATGTTGTCGCTAAGGCACGCGAATTTGATCGCGAGTCGGCGGCTCTGAAAACCCGAGTCCACCACCTGGCCAAGAGCTTGGGGTTGACCTCGAAGGAAACCATCGAAGCACTGGGGCACGCGGGGATTGTCGTAAAGTCCGCTGCGTCCACCATTAATCAAAATCAGCTCGACGCGGTGCTGAATTTCATCGGCGAGCATCCAGAGGATGCCTCGCTTAACGACGGATCCGCTGCGACCAAGCCAACCGGCGAAGAGTCAGCTCCGAAGAAGGACGCCGCAAAGCCAACAGCTGATACCAAGGCTGCGAAGGAAAAACAGTCGGCAGATAAGCCGAACGCGGCGGATGAGAAGTCGGACGAGCAAACCGCAGCTAAGTCCGAGAAGAAATCAGCTGCTAAGAAGAGCAGCAAGAAGTCGGCTGCGAAGAAGGCCACAAAGAAGGCTGCGCCGAAGGCAGAAAAGAAGGCCGACCAGAAGGCAGCTCAGAGCGAAGCGGAGTCGGACGCAGCGCCTGCTGAGGAAGTGACCGAGAAGAAGGACACCAAGAAGGCCTCGGCTAAAAAATCCTCGGCAAAGCAGAGCGCAGAGAAGCAGGCTGAAGAGAAGCAGAGCGACGAGAAGAAGAGCTCGACTAAGAAGCGGGCAACGCGTAAGCGGGCTGTGAAGAAGACCGCTGGAGCTCCGGAAGAAACCGCAGCGAAGGACGAGCAGAAGGACTCGAACTCGGTCGTCGAGGAAGCGGTTGAGGCTGTAGTTCAGTCGTCGTCGAAGAAGACTGCAGATAAGAAGGCTGCCGACACCGTAGCCGAGACCGCTGAGAAAACTTCCGCTGAGAAAGCGTCCGCCGAAGCACCTGCTGCAAAGAGCGCTGCAGTGACCACACGTCGTGGTCGCCGAGTTCGCCGTGCGGTCCGCACGACCAGCGCTCCAGTGGCAGAGGAGACTCGGGAAACTCAGGAAGCGCAAGAACCGCAGGATACACAGGCAACTCAGGGCGAAGCCCTGCAGGACATCGAGCCGCCGGTAGTCCCGGAGCCGCCGGTTGCGGAAGAGCAGACCGCGTTTGCGCCTATCTTCCTGGCTCCGCAGGCTGTACCGGCCACGGCCAAGAATTCGGCCACCGAGGATGCAGCTTCGGCTGACAGCGGTGCCTCCAACCAGGATTCCGATGACAACGCGGGGGAGGGGCAGGACGGCTCGTCGTCAAGCGAAACGGAGCGTCAGCCGCGGCCGCGCCGTCGCCGTCGTGGACGTGGGCGTCGTAATGATGATGCTCAGCAGGCGGAGAAGACCACCGAAAAGGCAGAGCGCGAGGAGGCGGAAACCCGCGAGGCGGTCGAAGAGCCGCAGGCGATTAAGGGCTCGACTCGCCTGGAGGCGCAGCGCCGTCGCCGTATCGAACGTCGTGAGGAATCGCGCAAGCGCCACGTGATCTCGGAGGCTGAGTTCCTGGCTCGCCGTGAGTCGGTGGAGCGCACGATGGTGGTGCGTGAGCGCAAGCGCCATGACCACTCGGGCATTGTCACTGAGGTGGGTGTGCTGGAAGATGACCTGTTGGTCGAGCACTTCGTTACCTCTGACACGCAGACCACGCAGATCGGCAATATCTACCTCGGTCGCGTGCAGAACGTCCTACCCAGCATGGAAGCGGCGTTCATTGATATCGGAACCGACCGCAACGGTGTCATTTACATAGGTGACCTGAACTGGAAGCTGCTGGGCACGAAATCGCGTTCGCGCAAGATTGAACACGCGCTGAAGGCCGGCGACCAGATTCTGGTCCAGGTGTCCAAGGATCCGATTGGTCACAAGGGCGCGCGTCTGACCACTCACATTTCGATGGCTGGTCGATTCCTGGTGTACGTGCCGGGCGGCCGGAGCGCGGGTATTTCCCGCAAGCTGCCGGAGCCGGAGCGCAAGCGCCTGAAGTCGATTCTGAGTGAGGTTACGCCGGAGGGCTCGGGCACGATTATTCGCACCGCGGCCGAGGGCGTGTCCAAGGAGGCCATCCAGGCCGACATTAAGCGCCTGGAATCGCAGTGGCAGGAAATCTGGGAAACCTCCGAGGCGGCGAAGGCGAAGCGCGGGGCAAAGCCGATTGCGCTGTACGAAGAGCCGGACATGCTGGTCAAGGTCGTCCGCGATGTCTTCAACGAGGACTTCTCGCGTCTTGTGGTGGAGGGCGACCGTCCGTGGAACACAGTGACGGACTACATCGGCGACCTGGCACCGGAGCTGGAGCCGCGTCTGCAGCGCTACTTCGCCAAGGAGCACGGCGGCGCTGATGTCTTCGAGCACTTCCGCATCGATGAGCAGCTGGCCAAGGCACTCGACCGCAAGGTCTGGCTGCCCTCGGGCGGCACGCTGGTCATCGACCGCACCGAGGCCATGACGGTCATCGACGTCAACACCGGCAAGTTCACCGGTGCTGGCGGAAACCTGGAAGAGACGGTCACTCGCAACAACCTGGAGGCCGCTGAGGAAATCGTCCGCCAGATGCGTCTGCGCGATCTGGGCGGCATGATCGTCGTCGACTTCATCGACATGGTGCTGCCGGAAAACCAGGACTTGGTGCTGCGCCGTCTGAAGGAGGCGCTCGGCCGCGACCGCTCGCGTCACGAGGTCTCCGAGGTCACCTCGCTCGGCCTCGTCCAGATGACGCGCAAGCGTCTGGGCACAGGCCTGCTGGAGACCTTCTCCACGCCGTGTAGCTGCTGTAATGGCCGTGGTCTGATTATCCACATCGACCCGGTCGAGCAGGACAATCAGGGCCGTGGTCATAAGAACGGTCGTCGCAACGAAGAGCAGGGTAAGTCCAAGCGCCGCAACAAGTCTCGCTCGGAGCACAATCCGGCCAACCACCCGGCCGCGCTGGCCATGCACCGCGATCAGGGCGACCAGGCAGGAGCTTCCAAGGCAACGCTTGACGACGACGCGGAGACCAACCAGCGCGATAAAGACGCAGCCGACAAGCGTGTCGCAGCTGCTGTCGAAGCGGTCATCGTCTCTTCTGGGAACGATGAGCCGAAGCCACCGCGTCGTCGCCGGGTTCGTAAGAGCCAGAGCCGAAACGATGAGCAGCGACAGGACGGCAATGGCCGTCAGGAGCGCCGCGAGCGTGATGAGCGCAACGAGCGTTCGGAGGGCTCCGATGACCTGGCTGCTCTGGCTGCCGCAGCTGTTGCGGAAGCCCGTGAGAAGGATCCGGAAGAGCCATCGGATGACCGTTACATGCCGCAGGAGGGACAGCGCCGCCGCCGTCGGGCTACGCGTCGCCGGGTAGCGGAGCATGTCGCCGTTGATTCGGCTGCACGCGACGCTGATGACCGCGACGAAGAACATGGCGATCGTCGCAAGCGTTCGGAGCGCCCGGCTCGTGCTGAGCGCGCCAACATCGCCGATAACGGTGGCGGCCGTGGAGGCCGTGGCGACGCTGAACGCTCCAGCAGCGCCAGTGCTCGACGTCGCCGTCGTCGCGCTGTTCGTCGTACGGCTGTGGATGAGACCACTGCGCCTCAGACCGAGTCCCAGGCAGCTTCCACCACAGATGTGCGGGAGCCAGCCGAGGATGACAAGGGTGGCAACGCTAACAAGACCGCCAAGGCTGCGGCCACGGAGTCCCAGACCTATGAGGAGGCCAAGGAGGCGTTCGAGCGTTCCCCACGCCGTCGTCGTCCGACTCGCGGTAACTCCCGCTCGGATCGTGCACCGCGTCGCGAGGACTTCGAGTCCACTAAGCCAAAGGCGGACGCTGAAGGCAGCAAGGGCGGAGATCGTGCCAAAGACAACCACGATGACAGCAACCGCAGCGCCAACCGCAGTGGCGGTGGCCGTCGCTCGGGCAAGTCACGGGTTGAAGTGGTAGCGGTCCAGGGCACGGGAGCTCGCCGTAATCGCCGTCGGGCGGTGCGCAGGGTCTCGTCGCAAAGCGATGCCGGAGCGACTGCGCCGAAGCAGCGACAGGGCGCTTCAAACCGCGCTACTAAGCCAGAGCAGAAGCAGGCTAATCGCGGTGCTGCGGCGCCGCAGACGAAACCGGCCAATCGTCGCCGCCGAGTGCGTCGTGCGGTGCGCCGAAGCAGCCGGAACTAGGTATTAAAAATCTGGAATAAGGCCAGATAGGAGGCTGTTTTTCGTTCCCTAAAGTAGGGGGTGGAAAGTGGCTTCGGAAACTGCCCGAGAAGACCGTGAAAACCAATGGGGGACAGGGTCTTACTCGGGCAGTTTGTAATTTAGGGGGATTTTTCGCTACTCTTGACCAGTCGCTGATTAGTAGGCGTATCTGGTCATGCCCGCTGGCGCTTGAGGTGCTGGCGGTAAGGAAACGGCCAGAGCGGGGAAATCTACTCGGATTTGGCTTTCGGGTATGTCCCTGAAGTGTTCTGCACACGCAACTAATCGCAATTCCATTGTCCAGTCAAGGAATTACAAAGATTCCTTGAGTCGAGTTTCTCAGATAAAGGGGTAGCCCTCCTATGTACGCGATCGTCAAGACCGGCGGCAAGCAGTACAAGGTTGCCGAAGGTGACCTCGTCAAGGTCGAGAAGATCGAGGGTGAGCCGGGTTCGTCCGTGGCTCTCACCCCGGTTCTGCTCGTCGATGGCGCAGATGTCATTGCGGATGCCGACAAGCTTGCCAACGTTACCGTTAACGCAGAGATCGTCGAGGCCGCCAAGGGCCCGAAGATCCGCGGCATGCACTACAAGAACAAGACTGGCTACAAGCGCCGCTACGGCCACCGTCAGCCGCTCACTGTTCTGAAGATCACCGGCGTCTCCAAGTAAACCGCCGAAATTCCAATTAGCTTTTCCCTAGGAGAAAATCATGGCTACTAAGAAGGGTGCATCCAGCACCAGCAACGGCCGCGACTCCGAAGCTAAGCGCCTCGGCGTGAAGCGCTTCGGCGGCCAGCAGGTTAAGGCAGGCGAGATTCTCGTTCGTCAGCGCGGTACCTCGTTCCACCCGGGTGAGAACGTTGGCCGTGGCGGCGACGATACTCTCTTCGCTCTGAAGGCAGGCGCAGTCGAGTTCGGTACCCGCCGCAACCGCCGCATTGTCAGCATCGTTGAGAACAACTCCTAAGAACAACCTTCGGTTGTCCGCCTAGGATTACTGCAACGTTGAATTTGAGGCAGGTTTAACTGCCTTGCAGAAGAGCCGATTCCTTTCCCACTGCGAAAGGTAATCGGCTCTTTTGTTGTTTATGTCCTGTTTCGCGCCGTTAGGTTGCGAGGCAGCGTTTTGTTACCGCCTAGACTTCTGCCCGTCGGCTCGCTTAAATTAGGGCATTACTCCAGGCACTAGAAGATGGCTCTCCGCTCGGAAGTGTGTGTGATTTTATGTCTCGTTTTGTAGATCGTGTCGTGCTGCATTTGCAGGCCGGCGACGGCGGTCACGGCTGTAACTCGGTGCTGCGTGAAAAGTTCAAGCCACTGGGTGGCCCCGACGGCGGTAACGGTGGCCACGGTGGCGACATTGTGCTTGTGGTAGACCCCCAGATCCATACTCTGATGGACTTTCACTTCCACCCCCATATCAAGGCTGCCAACGGTAAGCCGGGCGCTGGCGATCACCGCAACGGCGCTCGTGGTGAGGATCTGGTTCTCGGAGTGCCGGAGGGCACGGTTGTGATGACCGAGGATGGGGAAGTGCTGGCGGACATGACCGGTAAGGGCGCCCGCTTCATTGCCGCTGAGGGCGGTTACGGTGGCCTGGGCAACGCAGCGCTGGCAAACAAGAACCGCCGTGCGCCGGGATTTGCTCTCCTCGGTGAGCCGGGCGAGGCCAAGGATCTTGTTTTGGAGCTCAAATCCATGGCAGACGTTGGACTGGTGGGCTTCCCGTCGGCCGGAAAGTCGTCGCTGGTCAGCACCTTGAGCGCTGCTAAGCCGAAGATTGGTGACTACCCATTTACTACGCTGCAGCCGAACCTGGGTGTAGTCAACGTTGGCTACGAGTCCTTCACCATCGCAGATGTGCCGGGTCTTATCCCGGGGGCTTCTGAAGGCCGTGGACTTGGGTTGGACTTCCTGCGTCACATTGAGCGCTGCGCTGTGCTCGTGCATGTGGTTGACGCTGCTGCTCTGGAGGGCGACCGCGATCCGGTCTCTGACATCAAGGCGTTGGAGACGGAGCTCGCCAACTACCAGTCGGTGCTGAAGGCCGACGTGGGGCTTGGGGATCTCGCAGAGCGTCCGCGCGTCATCGTGCTGAACAAGATTGACCTGCCCGATGCTCGCGAAATGATTGACATGCAGCGCGAGGAACTGGAGAAGTTCGGCTGGCCAATTTATGAGATCTCCACGGTGACGCACGAGGGGCTCAAGGAGCTGACCTACGGCCTGAAGGATCAGATCGCCGCCTACCGCAAGGCGCATCCGTTGCCAACAGAGCAGGAGCCCCGTGCGATCATCCGTCCGGAAGGGGTGCGAGGCAAGAAGCGCGAAGGCGCCGACTTCACCATCGAGCGCGATCCGAATACCCCAGACGGGTTCATTGTGTGTGGGCGTAAACCGGAGCGCTGGATTAACCAAACGGACTTTGAAAACGACGAGGCAGTCGGCTACTTGGCTGACCGCCTGGCCAAGCTTGGTGTTGAAGATGCCCTGGCAAAGGCTGGGGCAACAGTTGGCTGCCCGGTGACGATTTCCTATCTCACCTTCGAGTGGTACCCGCAGCAGGTCGCGGGCACCGATGACTTCGTGCCGAGTGGTCGTGGTACCGACGATCGTCTCTATGTCAACGAACGCACCAGCGCCGAGCAGCGTAAGCGAGCATCGCAGGCCCGCCGTGGTCTGATTGACGAGTACGATTTCGGGGATGGCGAAGAGGCTATTCGCGACCGGTATTCATAGGCGCGGGCGCCAGCGTCGTCGGCAAGCGAAGACTTCAAACTTGCATTTTGCCATTGATTGTTTAAACAATTATATGGTCAGAATTAAATGAGACCGTCATGTTTTCCATCAGTGAAATGAGTGAGTCAGTTATCCCTTCCGACACCGTTGCCAACGATGTTGACGTCACTGGAGCAGATGCATTAGATGCCCCGGTAGCTACCGCGCCGAAGTCTGAATCGGACGCGCCGATTTCCCGTGAGGAGGTCGACGAGCTGCTTCACGACAATCCCGAGTCCACCGTCGCTGAGATTGAAAAGGCGACTGAGAATTTATCTCCGGGAACCAAGGGCGGTTTCGATTCCGAGACTCGTGAGGCAATTCGGACCGCGAAGCGTGTCGTGGTGAAGATTGGTTCTTCCTCGTTGACCGGATCTGACGGTCGTACCGATCCCGAGCGCATCGACTTCATCGCCGATGCTTTGGAGAAGCGTATGGGCATTAGCGATGTCATCGTTGTGTCCTCCGGCGCGGTGGCATCTGGAATGGGGCCGCTGGGGCTGACTTCGCGTCCCACTGATTTGGCAACCAAGCAGGCGGCTGCGGCTGTGGGGCAGGTGCGCCTGGCACAGGAGTGGGGACGCTCCTTCCTGCGCTATGGTCGCACTTCTGCACAGGTGCTTTTGACCTCGGACGATGCGGGTGTGCGTTCGCGTGCTCGCAACGCCCAGCGCACTATCGACCGCCTGCGCCAGCTGGGCGCGGTGCCAATTGTCAACGAAAACGACACGGTCGCGACCTCGGAGTTCCGCTTCGGCGATAACGACCGCCTCGCCGCGCTGGTCAGTCACCTGGCGTACTGCGATGCACTGATCCTGCTTTCCGACGTCGACGGCCTCTACGACCGCAACCCGGCCGATCCAGGTGCAACCTTTGTGCCGGAGGTGCGCAGCGGTAACGACTTGCGTGGTGTTATCGCCGGTGACGGTGGTGCACTGGGCACCGGTGGAATGGCCTCGAAGGTCTCTGCCGCACGCCTGGCTTCGCGTGCTGGGGTGCCGGTGTTGCTGACTTCGGCGTCCAACATTGAGCGAGCACTGGACCAAGCAGATGTGGGAACCGCTTTCGCCGCGAAGGACAACCGCCTGAGCGCCTGGAAGTTCTGGATGCTCTACGCAGCGGATAGCTCGGGTCTACTTCGCTTGGATGCCGGTGCGGTCGACGCCGTAACCCGCATGCGTAAGTCGCTGCTCCCGGTCGGTATTACCTCGGTTGACGGTGAGTTCTCCGCTGGTGACATCGTCGATCTAATCGGTCCTGGTGGTGAGGTCATCGGTCGCGGCGAGGTCAATTATGACTCCGAGGAACTGCTGGGCATGATCGGCTACCACACCGAGGAATTGCCGAATGACATGCAGAAACCTGTCGTTCATGCCGACTACCTGTCGGATTTCGCTTCCCGCGCTTAGGAGGGTGTTGCGCTGAGAGCTGCAGCGCTTAAAGACGCACACCTGGGCGCGCCCGGATAGAGGTGCCTCGGCAAAGACTGGCCGAGTGCGGACTGGCCGAGTGCGGACTGGCTGGGGGAGGACTGGCTGAGTGCAGACTGCCTGGATGAGGAACTTTCGGGCATAATCCTAAGTGTGTTATCGAAGATTATTGGCGTCATCGGCGAGTTGCTCTTGACAGCTGGAGTGCTGGTGGCGCTCTTCGCCTTTTACCTGCTGTACTGGTCTGGTCTTGAGACCGGGAAAGCTCAGCAGCAGGCTCGTGATGAGCTGCAGCAGGCATGGTCCGCACCGGCGTCGGCCCCAGCTCCGGCGCCAGAAGGCACGGAGCCAGCTGTTGAGGGCTCCTGGATGCCTGGGGCCGCGGTGGCGCTGATTTCCGCTCCTAAAGCGGGTTTTAGCGATTTGGTCGTATTCGAAGGTGTCTCCCAGGAAGTTTTGCGCGGTGGCCCCGGCCATTACCCGAGCACGGCCCTGCCGGGGCAGGTGGGCAACAGCTCTTACGCCGCTCACCGTGACGGCCACGGAGCTCCCTTTGACAACATTGACCGCCTGCAGACGTGCGATGACATCACTGTAGAAACGCGTGATGCTATTTACCGCTACAAGGTCTTGCCGGTCGACGGTATGGCTGGCGCAGGGGAAAGCTTCGACTGCGTGCCAGAGGGAACTAATGTCCCCGAGATTCCCGGCCAGCACATTGTCACTCCGGACCGGGCCGATGTCCTCAATCCGGTCGATGACGCCACTCTACTTACGCTGACTACCTGCCATCCGCAGTGGGACAATACTCATCGGCTCATTATTCACGCGGTTCTCGCCGGTGTTGAGACCAAGGAGGTCAACTAGATGTACGCAGCATATTGGCGATCCCTGCCGGGGCCGTGGTGGGTGAAAGCGATTATCACCATCGTGATTGCCGTCATCGTGTTCCTGCTGTTGATGAATTACATCTTTCCTTGGGTTGCTGAGCTAATTCCCTCAAATGATGTCTCACTCTAGTTATGCTGGTAGGCATGACTGCTCAAACGAACGAAACTGCTAACACCAATCAACAGAGCATTGCCGAGGATTCGGCTCTTAGCCCGGAGCGTGCTGCTGAGCGCGCCGAGGTTTTAGATAAGGCACAGCGTGCCAAGGCTGTCGCGGGAGAGCTGTCGCGCTTTACGTCGGCACGCAAGAACGAGCTCCTGCTGGCCGCAGCCGACGCGCTGGTTGCCCGTACTGAAGACATTCTGGCGGCCAATGCCAAGGACATCGAGGCCGGTAAGGCCCGTGGTTTTAGTGACTCCCTGCTGGATCGCCTGCGTCTTGACGCCGATCGTGTTGAGGGTATTGCCGGTGGGCTTCGTCAGGTTGCGGCCCTGCCGGATCCGGTAGGCGAGGTGCTGCGTGGAAGCACTCTTCCCAACGGCATTAAGCTCTCCCAGGTCAGCGTCCCGCTGGGCGTGATGGGCATGGTCTACGAGGCTCGCCCGAACGTTACTGTCGATGCCTTTGGTCTGGCGCTGAAGTCGGGCAACGTGGCCTTGCTGCGTGGCTCCAAGTCCGCCGTCCACTCCAACACGCAGCTGGTCGCGGTTTTGCGTGAGGTGCTGGCCAACCACGATGCACCGGAGGACCTTGTCCAGCTGCTGCCGTGTGAGACCCACGATTCCGTGCAGGATCTCATCACTGCCCGCGGCCTGGTTGACGTGGTGATTCCGCGCGGTGGCGCCGGTTTGATTGAGGCCGTTGTGACGAAGGCAACGGTGCCGACCATTGAGACCGGTACCGGTAACTGCCACATCTACATCGATGCCTCCGCCGACATTGACGAGGCGATTGCGCTGATGATTAACGGCAAGACCCGCCGTCCGAGCGTCTGTAACGCCACCGAAACGGTGCTCATTGACTCGGCGCTGTCCGCGCAGGATCAGGTCCGCATTTTGGACGCGCTTGCCGACGCGGGCGTTGCGGTCCACGGCGATGTCGATAATCTGGCGGCCTCTGGGTGGACCGGTGAGGTTATTCCTGCGACAGCGGAAGACTGGTCGGATGAGTACCTCTCGCTAGACATTGCCGCGCGCATTGTCGACGGTGTGGTGGCCGCAACTGATCACATCACTGAGTACTCCTCGGGGCACACGGAAGCTATCTCTGCACGTGACTGGGGAGTGTGCCAGGAGTTCGTCGACCGTGTTGATGCTGCCGCCGTCAGCGTCAATGCCTCCACTGCATTCACCGATGGTGAGCAGTATGGTTTCGGCGCAGAGATTGGTATTTCCACTCAGAAGCTGCACGCCCGTGGCCCGATGGGGCTGCCGGAGTTGACCAGCAGCAAGTGGGTTCTGGCTGGTCGTGGACAGACTCGTCCGTAGTGCCCAGGTAAAGTGCCAGTCATGATTAAGCGCAAGAAAAGTGTGCGGTCGCGAGTACATGCCGCGTTGACAGCAAAGTCGGCGGAAGCGCCCCGGCAGCGCATTGGCGTAATGGGTGGCACATTTGACCCCATCCACAATGGTCACCTGGTTGCCGCCAGCGAGGTGGCAGACCGTTTTGACCTCGACTTTGTGCTTTTCGTGCCCACGGGTGAACCGTGGCAAAAGCGCGGCCGAAAGGTCTCTCACAGCGAAGATCGCTACCTGATGACGGTCATTGCCACCGCGTCAAACCCGCAGTTTTCGGTCTCGCGGGTTGATATTGACCGGCCGGGTGCGACCTATACCGTCGATACGCTGCGGGATTTGAAAGTCATCTATCCCGACGCGGATCTGTTCTTCATTACCGGTGCCGATGCGCTGCAGAAGATTATGACGTGGCGGGACTGGGAGGAGATGTTCGACGCAGCAACGTTCGTCGGCGTCACTCGCCCAGGAGTTCACCTGCGTGCAGAGGACCTGGAGGGGATTGACGCCTCGCGGTTACACCTCATCGAGATTCCCGCGATGGCTATTTCTTCCACCGACTGTCGAAAGCGGGCGGAGGCAGGACGCCCTGTGTGGTACTTGGTGCCGGATGGCGTGGTCCAGTACATCGCTAAGCGTGGTCTGTACCAGTCTGCTGAGGGCACAGTTGGTTCTGTGGGCCCTGCATCGGTGAACTCGACCTCCGAGGACACGGCGCCGGTGGATGCGGCATCGGTGGATGCGAAGTCCGATACCGACGACTGAAAGTTAGCAAAATCCCGCTGAGACGGTAAGTTACAAGTACAAACGCTGTTTTTCACGACTTTTTTAATCACAAGGAGCTGAAGTCTTTCGTGACTGCACAACCACGCGCCATTGAGCTGGCGACTGCCGCGGCTAAGGCCGCCGATAGCAAAAAGGGTGAGGACGTCGTTGTTCTCGATGTCTCTGGCCCAGTGGTGATTACGGACGCATTCGTCCTGGTCAGTGCTGACAATGAGCGTCTGGTTGCCGCAATCGTCGACGAAATTGAGGACGATCTGCGTGACCTCGGCGCAAAGCCGGTTCGCCGCGAAGGTGTCCGTGAGGGACGTTGGGCGCTGCTGGATTACGGCGACATTGTCGTGCATGTCTTCCGCAGTGAAGAACGCGACTTCTACGGCCTGGATCGACTGTGGCGCGATTGCCCGCGCATCGAGGTCGAAGGCGTCGAGCAGCCGAGCAACGAGGACGGCGAAGATTCCGCCCGCAATGCTCGTTCCATCGACGAGATTCCGCTGGCTGCCGAAAACCCGGACACGGACGAGTTTTAACTGTGGCGGGCTCACGCGAGGCACATGTTGCCGCTCGACGTCGCCTGATTATGCTGCGGCACGGGCAGACGTCGTATAACGCTACCGGCCGCATTCAGGGACAGCTGGACACGCAGCTTTCCGACGTTGGCCGCGAGCAAGCCCGTACTGCGGCGCAGTACCTGGCGGAGGCTGAACCGCGAATCACAAAAATCGTGTCCTCCGACCTGACCCGGGCAGCTGACACCGCCCGCGCGCTAGCTGAGGCCACCGGCGCAGAGTTGAGTTTTGATAAGCGCCTGCGTGAGACCAACCTCGGTGAATGGCAAGAGCGCACCTACGACGAGATTGACTCCTCGTTTCCCGGTATGCGTGACCACTGGCGTCATAACCTCAACTGGGTACCCAAGGGCGGCGAGACCCGCTTTGAGGTCTCCAACCGAATGCTGGCAGTCATTGCTGAGCTAGCAGCTAACCCCGATTGGGAGTCGGACACCTTTGTGCTCGTGTCCCACGGTGGTGCCATTGCTGCCGCTACCGCAGCCCTGCTGCAGCTGCCGCGCGACTATTTCAGCACGTTTAACGGCCTGGGCAACACTGCGTGGGTTGACATGGAGCAACGCACGCGCGTCAATGGTGAGACCTCTTGGTACCTGAATGCTTTTAATGCGAAGGTTCGCGCGCGGGAATCGCAGGTTTCTGATTCTTCAGGAGGCCGCCATGCCCGGTGACGGTCGCGTTCGCATTGTTGTCGATGACACTGCGTGCCTGATGCCCGAGGTTGCCCGCAAGCTCGATATCACCGTGGTTCCCATCGGCCATGACATCAATGAAGACGCCGTCACCACGTCGGCAGTCAGTCCGCTGAAGCTGTGCGCCGCATATGCGCGTGCGCTGGAACGCTCCAACCAGGACGGCTCTGACGCTGGCGTTGTTGCCCTGCATCTTGGTAAGGGAATGTCCGCGACCTGGTCTAACGCCGTCACGGCTGCCGGTGCGCTCGACCGCGTGACCGTTATCGACACCGACACCGTAGGGGCTGGAGTCGGTGCCGCTGCCATCGCTGCAGCCAAGGCCGCAAGAGCCGGGGCTAGTCGTGATGAGGTTGCTGATGTAGCCCGTGATGTGCTGCAGCGCTATCGACTCTGGTTGTTTGTACCAAAGCTTGATTCGCTGCGCCGTGGTGGTCGCATCTCCGCGGGCCAAGCGATGCTCTCTACGGCTCTCGCTATCAAGCCCATCGTCGGCATTAAAGATGGCTCACTGGCACTCGTCGCCAAGTGCCGCACAGAAGCGAAGGTCAAGCAGCGGATGGTGGATTTTGCCACGAAGATGGTGCGGTCTGCGTCATCGGCGAACCGTCCGCCTGCAGTATTGCTGCATCATTCCGACGCGCTTGACGACGTCCACGAGCTCCAGGCCATGCTTGCCGAAGAGCTACCCGACGATACCCGGTTTAGAATCCTGGATTTGCCGGAGTCGCTTGCTGCTCATGTCGGGCAGGGAGCCTATGCAGTTGGCATGGTTTCCGGTGGCTCGATTGATTCGGATGCCATGGATTTTGAAGCAGAGATGGGAGTAACTGCGCTGCTCCACAGGGTGGAGGAGAGTGACGCGGCTACTGTTGAAGCTGAGGTTACCGACGCAGTGGAAGATGATTCCGGGAACATAGGCAATTCCGGTGACTGTGCTGACATGGAAAGGGCGGATGGCTCCGTTGGTTCAGCTGAAACCGCTGACGCCACTGACTCGGATGAACCAATCACCGATCAGGCCGCGGTGAAGGTAGTTGAGAATCCGGCTGCTAGTCGCAACCGCAATAAGCGTATCCATCGCACAGTCGTGACTAATGAACAGGGAATTCCGCTTTTCACCACGGCTGTTTCTAAATTGCCAACGTGGAGTGAGAACCGCCAAGCAGCCCTGGATAAAGCTGAGCGCCTGGCGAAGGCTATCTCTGATTTGGCGCTGCGCGATAAGTCCGATCCCGAGGGAGCTGTATTTGGCAACGAAGGGGAGAAATCGCAGGAGTCGTCGTCAAGCGACAAGCGTGATGATGACGGCGATGAGACGAAGATATAGCGGCTGAACTGAGCAGATGATGTGGCCTGTGGATAACCTCCACAGGTCATTTTTTATCCACAGATGACGCTTCGACAGGTGCTTTCGCGGGAGTGCGGTGTGGGGCGGGGCGCTAGTGTGCGCATCGTGACGAATTTGCGGAATCGGCTGGCGGACTACTTGGAACCGATTGATCAAGACAAGCGCATGGCGGTGGACTTTTCCGTGCGCCGGGCGGTGGTGACGCCGCGGGTGGCAATGGCTGCGTGCATTGTGATTGCGGTGTTGGCCCTGGGAGCAATTGCGGCGGTGGTATGGCCGTCGTCACCGCAGGTAGAGATGCCTGCGGTGCGGGACGCGGCTGTCGCGGGGACGACACCGGAGACGACCGAAACCTCAGCGGAGACGCCGGGCGGTGCGGGGAAGGAGACTAACGCTCAGGCACAGGCGGGGCCGTTGATTGTGTCGGTAGTGGGGTTGGTCGTGAATCCAGGCGTGGTGGAGGTGCCAGCGGGCGCGCGGGTGGTGGAGGCAATTGAGCGTGCGGGTGGGCTTTTGCCGGAGGCTAATCCTGCCAGTGTGAACCTGGCGGCGCCGTTGGTTGATGGTCAACAGATTGTGGTCGGGGCAGAGGCGCTGCCAGCAGGGACGGCGGAGGGCGGGGCCGATGTTTCTGGCGGTTCTGGCACCGATGTTTCTGGTGGTTCTGGCGCCGGTGCTGCAGGCGGGGCTGGCCCGGGCGGCTCGGACGGACAGATCAACATCAACACCGCTACTGCTACTCAGTTGGAGGAATTGCCCGGAATCGGACCCGCAACGGCGACCAAAATCATCGACTTTCGAGAAAAGAACGGGCCTTTTGCGAGTATCGACGCACTTGAGGAGGTTCCGGGAATCGGCCCGGCGAAGGTAGAGGCTCTGCGCGATGTCGCCACCGTCTGACCTGCGCGCTCGTGCTGGGCTCGATGTGCGGCTAGTGCCAGCAGCGGTGTTGGCGTGGGCGACTGCGGTGGCAGTGATCATGCGCCCAGAATGGGCGATAGTTGTGGCACCGTGCGCAATCGTGACTGCGGTGGTGTTGCCGTGGGCGTGGCAGCGTTGGTCGTGGCGATGGGGAAGAGGCGCGGTGACATCCGGCTGGCGAGCGATCGCCACTATCCTGGTGCCAGCTGTGTCGGTGGCCAGCGTTGCGGTAGCCATGCGAATCCGCATAGCGCGAGCCCGAGCCCACGAGCTCCATCACGACATTGGCAGGATGGCGAAAGTGCAGTTGCGCCTGGTCACGGAGCCGAAAGCAACCGAGTTCGGGGCCAGTGCGAAGGCACGCATCGAGGGCCTTCCTGGGCAGGTGACGGTTTTTGGCGACGAGTCACTGTTGTCGGTCACGAGAGACACCGTAGTTGAATCCACAGCCGGTATACGTGCGGCCAACAAACCCTGCATCAGCGGAATCCAGCTGAACCTACGCGGAGATGTTGAGGTCATTGCGCCACCACAGGGGCTTGCCGCTGACGTGAGGCAGCAGCTCTTTGACTCGGCGCAGAATCTCCCCTTTGGCCCCGACCGCCTCATTCCCGCCATGGCCATCGGCGATGAGCGTGGCTTTAGCCTCACCGACGGCGACATGATGACCGCCTCCGGACTTTCGCATCTGTCGGCCGTCTCTGGAGCCAACGTTGCACTTGTTGTCGGGGCTGTCGTGGCGGTCTTCTCCTGGGCTGGGCCGCGAGTGCGAGTCGCAGTCGCCGCGGTTGCCCTGTATGGGTTTGTAGCAATCGTGGGCACAGAACCCTCAGTGCTACGCGCAGTGGTCACCGGCTGCATTGGGCTGTTGGCTATTCTCGTAGGACGAGCTGGCCAAGCGATCGCGGCGCTATCGGCTGGCATTATTGGGTTGATTCTCCTGGCACCAGACCTATCGGTATCAGTGGGTTTCGCCCTCTCGGTCGCGGCCACCGCCGGGCTAGTCCTTCTTGCCGAGCCCCTTGCCAGACGTCTGTCCGCCACCACCGTTATGGGGACTTGGCCTGCCCCAGTAGTCCGCGCCATCGCCGTATCGATTGCCGCACACGTGGTCACCATGCCCGTATTGGCGCTTCTCATCGGCGAAATCAGCCATATCTCACTGTTGGCGAATCTGCTCGCCGCGCCCGCCGTCGCACCCGTTACTATCGCCGGTTCGCTCGCTGCCGTTGCCGCCGCATTGCATCTCAATTGGCTGGTCAACGCTCTGCTCTGGTGTGCTGCACCATGCGCGTGGTGGATCTATCAAGTCGCACGCCTTACTGCAGACATCGTCACGCCCGCCACTGGAACGGTCACGTTGGTCGTCTCCTGCACGCTTACAATCACATGCTTGACGACGCTCTGGGCGCGGCCCCGTCTTGCGCTTCGCGCTGGTGGCTTTGCAGTTGTCCTGGCCGCCTGTAGCTACGCCGTTATTTGGGTGTTCGGCCTCGATATTGCGCGTGCCCCACAGGGGTGGAAGCTTGCCGCCTGTGCTGAGAAAAACCAGATTGTTCTCATTCACGCGGGCGCTGTCGAAGAGCCCGTCAACCATGTCGCATCTGTGGATCATTCCGCTTCTGTGGGGCACTCTGCACAAGCTCCGGACAACCCAGCCGCGCCGCTCCCACTTAGCCGGCAGTGCCGAATTGCCCTCGGACTCACCGAGGAAATGGCGTGGCACGCCCAGGTGCTCGATGCCACCGCTGATAATCCCGCGACAGAAACCGTGGTGGTGGAGGCCCCGTCGTATATCGCTGAGGCCGTGAGCGGCAGAGTTCCCCGAACACGCAGCTCACCGCAGTGGTTTGTCGCCCGCGAGTGTGGTCCGCGCGTGCGAGAAATCGTAATGACCCCCGAGCACATTCCTGTGGTGTGTCCACAGCGAGATGGGCCACAAGCTCTCTATTCGAATGGTGACGTTTGGCGAGGGAGGTGAAATCCGGGCTGTCCCGTAGGCTAGAAATAACAGTCGCAGGAATCAACGCGGAAAAGAGGTCGGGATTGAGCGCCGTCGCACCCGTGAATTTGATTGTGGGCAAAGAGGAGCTGCTGAAAGACCGCGCCCGCCTCGCCATTGTCGCTGCCGTCCGCGCGCAGGCAGCAACGGAGTCCGATCCGGGCGGACGCTCGGTGCCTGTGACCACCATCCGCGCAGGGGACATGACCACTGTCGATGCCGTGGAGCTCTTCAGCCCCTCGTTGTTTGGGGATGACCGCATTGTGGTTGTCACCGACTGCCAGGATGCGGGTAAAGAACCCGCCAAGCTGTTGATGGATTCTGTTAAAGATCCCGCGCCGGGCATCACGTTGATTCTCCTTCACACCGGCGAGGGACGTCAGAAGAAGATGGTGGCTGACCTGCGTAAGCTAGGCGTCCGCTTTTTCGAAGCACAACCGCTCAAGAGAAACGACTTGCCCGGTTTCGTCGGCGAAGAGTTTGCTGCACACGGGGTTAAGGTGCGTCGCGACGTCATTGATACCGTCCTGGATGCGGTCGGTTCGGACCTCCGCGAGTTGGCCACTGCCATTTCCCAGCTCTGTGCAGATACTGCGGGCAAGGTCACCTCGGAAGCAGTTCGCACCTACTACGGCGCGTCGGCGGAGGTTTCGGGCTTTGAGATTGCCGAGCTAGCACTGCGCGGTCGCGGTGGGGAAGCGTTGTCCAAGATGCGTCGTGCCTTGCAGCTGGGCATGGCACCGGCACTGCTGTCGGCTGCAATCACGGGAATGGTCGGTGATGTAGCTCGGCTCCACGGCGCGCGTGGTGTCAATGCGCGTAGAGATGCCCACCGCTATGGCATGCCGCCGTGGAAGTTGGAGAAAACTCAGCGCTTGGCCTCTGCCTGGTCAACCCCTGCGGTTGCTCGCGCTGTGGTTGTCGCGGCACAGCTGGATGCGGACACGAAGGGAGCCTCGTCGACACCGGAGCTATCGCTGGAACAGTCGGTACTTCGTATCGCGGAGCTGGCCCATTCGTCCCATCGGCGTTAAATAGTTCGGGTCCCCGTGGGAGCTTCAGTTCTGTGGTGACAGGCGAAACACCGCGAAGAACACGGTGATTGTGTGGCCGTTCTGCTCAGCAGGCTGCTTCGCTAGCGCCGATGATTTTCAGCTATGCAAGCTCGAAGGACGATGTAGCCGGGTTGGACAGCGTGTCCTGGACCGGGCAGTGGGATTCGACAAAGTCGAGGAATGCAACTAGTTCTTCCCTCGTGTTATCTGCATCAATGTGGAAGCGGGTGTGGATCTCGGAGAAACCGATCTTTGCCTCCGGGTTCTTCCCCATGAATCCGTCTGGATCGAGCACACCGGAGCACTCAACCTTGACATCGTTGAGCTTGATGCCCTGGGCAGCAGCGAATGAGCGGATGACGATGCACTTGCAGGCGCCGAGGGCTCCGAGCAGCGCCTCGACCGGGTTCATGCCCTTGTTGGTTCCCCCGAGGTCAGTCGGCTCGTCCAGGGTGAAGCTCATGTCGCGAGAGGCCACCGTAGTTTCGAGGTTGGTAGGGGCGTGCGCAACGGTCGTGAAAGTTGTCTTCGGCATGAGTTTCCTTCCTGTAGAAATTGTGCTGTCCGCATGTGCTGGCCGCAGGTTGGTGTGCTGGAACCGAAGCGATGGAAATCAACAACCAACAGCGTGGAAGGCGGGGTCCACGGCCAGCCCAACGGGCTGCAAATGTGAAACTGTGTAAGTTTATAGCACTTTCAAGCCATTTTTCAGGCCATTTTTGTCATAAGCGCAGTCAGTAAGTCGGAGCGGCCCGCCGTCGCCAAACATAAACGCAATCAGTAACTCGCATTGGGATTAAATAAGAAAAACCGCCTCCCGCCACATTCCGAATTGAAAATCGGAAAATAGCAGAAAGCGGTTAACTTTCACGGTGCAAGCGCGGCGTAAAAGCAGTGCTCGCACGACGCAAGCGCAGCGCTGAAACAGCCGCTGCAACGGCACAGCTCACAGCGCCAAAAGGGAATTAGCCCTCCAGCTTGTTGAAAGCCTTAGCCATACCGGACTTCTTGTTAGCCGCAGTGTTGCGGTGGAAGACGCCCTTGGTGACAGCCTTGTCCAGCTTGCGGGATGCAACGCGCAGCTGAGCCTCAGCAGCAGCCTTGTCGCCAGCCTCAACAGCAGCCTTGAACTTGCGGATCTCAGTGCGGACTGCAGAGCGGATTGCCTGGTTACGCAGGCGAGCCTTCTCGTTGGTCTTGTTGCGCTTGATCTGGGACTTGATATTTGCCATCGTGAATACCTCTTGTATCCGTAGTAGTTGGAATTGTTACCGCCCGCCACCAAGAAAAGTCCTGATCACAGTGCATATCGTGCTGTACAATCATCGCCGGTCAAACTAATCAACCAGCGAAATCACACCGCGCACTGCGCTTGTACGACGATGAAAACGCGAACCCAAGGTCCTGCCCGCGCTCGCCGCAAAGGAACGCAACGGTAAACAACTTGCAGAATTCTAGCAAACAGCGCTGCCTAATACCAGCCACTGCCTAATTTCAGCTACTGAGTAATTCCAGCCACGTCCCAGTTCCAGCCACTGCCTAATTCCAGCCGTAGTCCCCGCGCAGTCGGGCGGCGATGAGCTCAAAGCGCCTGCGGGGCATCATCGCACCTGCGCGGCGAATCCCGGATTCCGGAATGAGCAAGATACGGTCCATCCGCACCCACGACGGCTTGGGGTCTTCATTCCAGAACCCACTGCCGATAAAGAGCCACTCCGGTTGCTCGCTGTGCTCGGTGCGAGTGGAAATCAGCATGCCCAGAAGGTACTGGTCATGGCGGCCAACCACGACAACTGCGCGCTCCCGCAAGGCGGCGTCTTCGCCTTCGAGTTGCAATGGAATCCACACCACTTCGCCGGGGTCGGCTTGACCATCCATGTCGGGGCTGTACACGATCGTGCGGGCCAGTTCCGCGGTTGGACGCGCGATGGTCACCGGGTCTCGCAGGCGAAGTAGGGCCTCCTTGGACTCGTCGGAAAGCGAGGTGTCCTGAGCGAGCCCAAGTTGCGTGTTGAGCTTAAACAGCGCCTCATCGAGGGTGTCGGGGCCGCGGAACCACTCGGTACCGGCGAAAAGACGCGCGCTGATGCGATTGCGCAGGCGGCGTGGCCAGCTTTCGCGTTCATTTTGATCGGTGGACGAAGTGGAGCTCATGGAATCTAAGTCTAGAGGTTTAGTGCGGAGGGAATCGATAGGTAAGATTGTGCGTGATTGTATTTAAGCCCGGCTGGTCGGTTTTCGAGGCCGGCGCATATGGGTCGGCCAACGCCGCGCCCCAATGCCCATAACGTCTTTATTTTTCGGAGTAGACCCAACGTGACCAAGAATTTTGCGGAGCAGACTTTTACGGACCCCTCACGGATTCGAAATTTCTGCATTATTGCGCACATTGACCACGGTAAGTCCACCCTGGCGGACCGAATTCTGCAGCTCTCGGGTGTTGTGGAGGCGCGCGACATGCGCGATCAGTACCTCGACAATATGGATATTGAGCGCGAACGCGGCATCACTATTAAGGCTCAGAACGTGCGCCTGCCGTGGGTTCCGAGCACAGGTCAGCACGCGGGGGAAGAGATTGTCCTGCACCTGATTGATACGCCTGGTCACGTTGACTTCACCTACGAGGTCTCGCGTGCGCTAGAGGCGTGTGAAGGCGCGATTCTGCTTGTCGACGCCGCTCAGGGCATCGAAGCGCAGACGCTGGCCAATCTGTACTTGGCCATGGAAAATGACCTGGAGATCATTCCGGTTCTGAACAAGATTGACCTGCCGGCCGCGGATCCGGATAAGTACGCGGAGGAAATCGCGCACATCATCGGCTGTGAGCCGGAGGATGTCATGCGTGTTTCGGGTAAGACCGGTGAGGGCGTTGAGGAGATGCTCGACCGAGTCTGTGAGCTCGTCCCGGCACCGGTCGGCGACCCGGAGGCACCTGCCCGTGCGCTGATCTTTGACTCCGTCTACGACACCTACCGCGGTGTGGTCACCTACATCCGTGTTGTTGATGGTCAGCTCAAGCCGCGTGAGGTCATTCAGATGATGTCCACCGGCACCAAGCACGAGCTGCTGGAAATCGGCATTGTTTCGCCGCAGCCGAAGAAGTGTAAGGGCCTTGGCGTCGGCGAGGTCGGTTATCTCATCACTGGTGTGAAGGATGTCCGTCAGTCCAAGGTCGGTGACACCGTCACGCTGAACGCCACACCGGCTGAGGAGCCTCTGGAAGGTTACGAAGAGCCCAAGCCGATGGTCTACTCCGGTCTGTTCCCAATCTCTCAGCAGGACTATCCCGACCTGCGTGATGCGTTGGAAAAGCTCCAGCTTAACGACGCTTCGTTGACATTCGAACCGGAGACTTCGGTTGCCCTCGGGTTTGGTTTCCGCGGTGGCTTCTTGGGCTTGCTGCACATGGAGATTACCCGTGCCCGCCTCGAGCGCGAGTTCGACCTGGATTTGATTTCGACGGCTCCGAACGTTGTCTACCGCGTTGTCATTGAGGACGGCACCGAGGTCACTGTTCACAATCCGAGTGACTGGCCGGAGGGCAAGCTCCGCGAAATTTACGAGCCGATGGTCAAGTGCACCATCGTTGTGCCGAGTGAATTCGTTGGCCCCACCATGGAGCTGTGTCAGCAGAAGCGCGGCGAGATGGGCGGTATGGACTACCTGTCGGAAGACCGCGTGGAGCTGCGCTACAAGATGCCACTGGGCGAGATCATCTTCGACTTCTTCGACATGCTGAAGTCCCGTACCAGGGGTTATGCCTCGCTGAACTACGAAGATGCCGGCGAGCAGCTTGCGGATCTGGTCAAGGTGGATATCCTCCTGCAGGGCGAAGCAGTCGATGCTTTCTCCGCTATCGTCCACCGCGACAATGCGCAGTGGTACGGCAACAAGATGACCAAGAAGCTGCGCGAGCTGATTCCTCGCCAGCAGTTCGAGGTCCCGGTTCAGGCCGCAATCGGTTCGAAGATTATTGCCCGCGAGAACATTCGTGCACTGCGCAAGGACGTCCTTGCTAAGTGTTACGGCGGTGACATCTCCCGTAAGCGCAAGCTGCTGGAGAAGCAGAAGGCCGGTAAGAAGCGTATGAAGAACATCGGTTCGGTTTCGGTGCCGCAGGAGGCATTCGTGGCTGCGCTGTCCACCGACGAGGGCGGTAAGTAAAGGGGAAACTGCATGCCACGGAAGCGGAAGAAACTGGTCGAGAACTTCGAAGAGCTGCTCGAAGCCGGTGACATCGATGCGCTGAAGGCCGTCTATGACACTTGCGCACTCAACGCAGTTTTCGGATACAGCAAGGACACTGCACTGGCGCTCCGTGGCACCCCTCCGGAGCTCATGCGTTGGCTAATCGACCAGGGGCTCGACGTCAACACTGAGAACCACTTCGGTAAGACCGCGCTGGCAGAGCATGCAAGCCGGGGCGATACCGACAAGATGAAAATCCTGCTCGAATGCGGTGCCGACATCGAAGCCGGTAAGTATCCTCCGCTTTTCATGGCAGCGAAGAGCCATCAGCCCAAGGCGATTGCGTTGCTGTTGGAAAATGGTGCTGACCTTCACCGCGAGAACCGCCTCGGTCACGGCCGGACAGCGTTCAAAGAGGCGGTTGCTGCTGCCGATACCGATTCCCTCAGTCGAGTCCTAGAGAGTATCGAGGTGCTCCTGGACGCTGGTTCGGAAATCGACGACGAAGTGCGCGAAGAGTTCACCAAGTTCGGTCGCCGCTACAACCGCCTGTCAGACAAGGAACGCGACAAGTATGAGCCGGTCATGGATCGCCTCTATGAACGCATCGGTGCGGAACGTCCGGACGTGATTACACCTCACGACGGCCACAGCGACATCATTGTCCCTGCAGATAAATCGACCAACGGTCAGTTCCGATACCTCTGGAACTACCTGGTTCCGGGCGGAGGCGCAGCCGCGACTGTGCAGGGCGAAGTTATCCGCATCGTGGGCCGGCTCGGGTACGAGGCCCTGGAGATGGGCTACGTCAACTGGGACGAAGACTTTGTCACAATGGCCGACTTTTGGCTGGAGACGGTTGGGGCTGCCGAGGATGCAATGGCCGTCGTAAAGCAGCGTAAAGCTGGTGAGCAGGACATTGATGCGCTGACGGCAGGGGCGGTCGCGTGGGTGGCGGAGCACCCGCAGCCGATTGCATTGGGCGAGGTTCCGTACCGACGCTAGCTCCCAAGACGCTAGCCCCAGTCGGGTGGCAAAGAACGGTTAATGGCCAACCTCTGCATTTATCAGTTGTGTCAGACGTTATCTTTGATGGGTGGAATCCGTATACCTAACAGCAATACTGTTTTCGATTATCGGCGGGCTCGGTGCTTCGTTGCTTCGGCTGCCGCCGCTGATTGGTTTCCTTGGGGCCGGTTTTGCCGTTCATGCAATGGGACTTGAGGAAATCCCGTTTATTGATTCGCTGGCCGAGCTCGGTGTTACCACCTTGCTCTTCACAATCGGTCTGAAGCTGAATCCCAAGGATATCGTGGCGCCGCGAGTGGTCTTTTCAGGGTTGGGTCACGCATTTTTAAACACGGTGGTTTTTGCCGTGCTGTTTGGTATCGCCAGTTTCTTGCCGCTGCGTGAACTCACGGGGCTGTCGGTGACTGCGTTGATTTACATCGGCATCGCGACTTCCTTCTCGTCGACGGTGTTTGTGATGAGCCACTTGGAGGAGCAGAACCGCGGTGCTTCGGCCATCGGACGCATCGCGATTGGTGTGCTCATTCTGCAGGACATCATTGCGGTCGGTGTGCTGGTGGCATCGTCGGGTAAGACCCCGGAGCTGTGGGCGCTGGCTCTACCACTGTTGTTCTTCATCCGTCCGCTGGCGGCGCGGCTTCCCAACCGCATGTTCCGCACTGAGCTGCTGGTTCTCACCGGCATTGGTATTGCTGTGGCCGCTTACTCGGCTTTCGAGCTGGCAGGGCTGTCCGGCTCGCTGGGGTCCTTGGTTGCCGGTATTCTGCTGTCCTCGCACCCGATTTCTGACCGTCTGTCGGAAGCTCTGATTAGTATCCGTGAGCTGCTGCTGGTCGCGTTCTTTATCGAAATTGGCCTCGGTGGTCTGCCAAGTGCTGGCGGCTACGTTATCGCCGCGATTATGGTCCTGTTCCTGGTGTTCAAGGTCACTATCTTCATCGGGATTCTCAAGCGCACCGGACTGTCCCTGCGCACTAGTGCGTTGGCGGGTCTGACGTTGAGTAACTACTCGGAGTTCGGCCTCATTGTCATGGCTGCGGCGACGCAACAGGACATTCTGCCCGATGAGTGGACCTCGATTATGGCAGTCGCCGTGGCGGGTAGCTTCATTGCCAGCTCGCTGATGGTCCCGCATGAGGACAAGCTGGTCAGCTTCCTGCAGAAGTTCGTCCCAGAAACCCCAGAGGACCGCCTGGTCCCAGAAGAGGCAACGGTCATTATTGATAACGCTGATGCCCTCATCATGGGTATGGGGCGCGTCGGCGTCGGTGTCTACGGCAGGTTGGTTAATGAGTACGGCATGAACGTCTTTGGCGTTGACTTCGATGAGGATCGCATCGAAGAGCTGCGTGAGCAGGGCTACCAGGTTATCCCGGGTGATGTGACAGACCCAGAGCTGTGGCACCACATCGAGTTGGAGAAGAAACCAGCGCTGTACGTGTTGGCGCTGTCTGAGCACGCTGAGACCTACGCGATGATTCAGAACATCCGTAAGCAGGACACCGAAGCCGTGGTTGCTACCACCACTAAGGTGCAGAGGTTTAAGGATCAGCTTCTCAACGTTGGTGCCGACATGGCCGTCTACCTTTATGACGGTGCTGGCGAGGAGCTTGCCGACCGCGCAGTGGAAACACTTAAGCAGCGTTCGTAGCCGTAGTCGCGGCAGCTGATGGTGACCGAACTCGGGCCATGGCAGCCGCGGTACCGCCGCATCCGTTAAATACGGCAAACAACAAGCCAGCCGATTCGTTCGGCGATAAGCTGATTTCATGTCAGTCCCCCAAAGCCAGATGCCCGCGAGTCCTATTCGATCCAGTCGCAGTGCGATGTTTCGGATGACCGCGGGCCTTGCTGTTGTCATGCTCGGAACTCTCGTCGGCTGCTCATCTTCAGATTCCGAAGATGCCGCCGCATCACAAAGCAACAATGATCAGAGTGAGGTGCAGTCGCAATCGACGTCGGCAAGCGAGGGCGATAGTCCGAAGATGCCGTCGCCGACGAAGGGGACAAGCGCCGACAGCATCGGATTTGATGAAAGCGCCTACCAGAAAATTGACGTTCAGCGGTTTAGCCAGAACGGAATCAAGGCGTTCTACGTCACGCTAGACGGGAAAAAGAGCGAGTGTTTCTACTCAGACGGCGCGGTGACGTGCATCGGTAAGGCTGATTCGTCGATTCCCGACGTGGAGGTTCCGCCGTTCCCACCACAGTCGCCGGGCGCAATCATGCTGAATACTTCAGGTGCCGCGTACACGCTCATCGAAGGGGTACCGCCGGCTCAGGAAGAGCTTGACGACGGCCAATGGACGAGCTTCGGCACCGCTGCGTGTGCGAAGACGGATGCGAACAAGCTGGTGTGCCAGTCGGATAACGCGGCCTTTGCCATCGAAGGCAAGGACAAGAATATTCGCACCTCCGGCAAGGTTTTCGATTCCGTCGAGGAACTCATGGCCCAGGGGAGTGAGCCGGCGAGGGGCTACAGTCAGGGCACGGATGCACTTGTTCAGGGGCCGATGATGTGCGGTGCCATGGAGGGCCATCGCCTGGCGGAAGTGGTCAAGGGTGAGATGACCTGTGCTGAGGCTATGGATGTGTTGGATCGGTACGACGCAATCAAGGACACTGAGGGCGGTGGCAACACCCTGACCGCTCAAGTAGGGGACTGGACGTGTAGCTCTCCGACGGCGGCGAGGTCTGAGGAGTTGGGAGCGGTAACGGTGTGTGAGGATCCGCAGCGCGGCCTGGAGGTTCGCGACCCGTCTAATGGCTAGTCGGGTGAGCTCGGCTAACAGCATTTTCAAATAAGCCTAAGCTGGAACTATGACTGATTTATATCTCGTGCGGCACGGCGAAACTGAGTGGTCGCGCACTGGACAGCACACATCGGTAACTGATCTTCCTCTGACTGACAACGGTCGGGAAGAAGCCGAGGCCCTGAACGGCTGGCTGGATCCGAAGGACTTTGGGCTAGTGCTGGCATCACCCCGTCAGCGTGCCCAGGAGACCGCTCGATTGGCAGGATTCCACGACTTCGAAGTCGAAGAGGATCTTGCGGAATGGTTCTACGGCGACTACGAGGGGATTACCTCGAAGGAAGTGCAGAAGACTGTTCCCGACTGGCAGATTTGGACTCACGGTGTGCCCAATGGCGAAACCGCGGAAGAAGTCCGCAAGCGCGTTGAACGAGTAGTCAAAAGGGTTCGTGAATCGGGTGAAGACAAGGCGATTCTATTCGCCCACGGTCACTCGCTGCGTGCGCTCACTACGGCCTGGTTGGAACTGCCCATTGAACTTGGCCAGTCCTTCCCATTGAATACTGCGTCCCTGTCAGTGCTTGGTCGCTACCATGACCGGCCTGCGGTTCTGCGCTGGAACCTCTCGCGGGGGCTGTAGCGGCGTTGTGGCCAGTGTCTCGGTGAATTCGCCGACACCGTTCAAGCTCTGTAGTGGGCGCCCGTGAATCACAATTCCGGTGCCTTCGATATCGGGGAGACCACCACGGCGGTGTTGTTACGGCGCGCGCCGAACCCTTCACCAGGTTTTGGTGCATATTCGCAGGATAGGACCCAATTGCACGCTCGCCGCTCACGTCGACTCTCCTTTGTTTACTTGTCTCCTTTAGTTAACTCCTTTTCCCGACCAGCTGTCGTATACAAGTAAGCAGTGCGACGTTTAGGGGACTCGGTGAGTCCAGCCCTCCGTGCCGTATTTGGTGTCAATAAGATGCTGCGCCGCAGCGAAGTCCTCGTCGGAAAGTGATGTCTCGGCAGCACCGTAGCGGTTGATGAATGTCTGCTTCATCGTGTCGATGACTTCCGCGCGGCTGGCACCGGTCTGGCGACGGAGCGGATCGACGCGCTTCTTCGCGCTGCGGAGGCCCTTGTCGGCAATCTTGGCCTTGCCAATGCGCAGGACTTCCATCATTTTGTCGGCGTCGATGTCATAACTCATGGTGACGTGGTGAAGCACTGTCGAACCACGGCGCTTCTGTGCGGCACCGCCGATTTTGCCACCATCGGAGGTGATGTCATTGATGGGGACGTACCACGCATTGACGCCGAGCTGTGCGAGTGCGGCGATGACCCAGCGGTCGAGGAACTCATAGGATTCGACGTAGCTGAGGCCGGCGACCAGCTTCTCCGGAACATAGATCGAGTAGGTGACGCAGTTGCCACCCTCCATGAACATCGCGCCACCGCCGGAGAGACGACGCACCACTTGCACATCGTGCTTCTCTACGCCCTCGGGTTCGAGTTCATTGACATAGGACTGGTAGGAACCGATGACGGTGGCACGATCATCCCAATCCCAGAAGCGCAGAGTTGGTCCGCGCTGTCCGGAATTGACTTGGTCAAGGAGGAGTTCGTCGAGGGCAACATTCATCACCGTCGGCAGGACTCCCGGCTGCAAAACCTCCCACTCCAAATCAGTGAAGTCGACAGCCTGTGTCAGTGCACGTCGAACGACCTGCGCAATGATGTGGGTATCAAAACCGTGCAGTCGCACCTCGCGACCAGACTGATCCTCAAAATCCTTCAGCGCCGCATCGAGGCGAGCCTGTAGGCGTTCCGTATTGTCCCCGGCAGGCGCACCGAGGAGAGCGTCATTAATAATGTCGTAGGCTTCATCGGGTTCGAGGAAAAAATCGCCCGAAATGCTTATCGACGAAATAGTGTCACCGGTGGTCTCGCAGTCGGCAACAACCAATTTGCCGCCGGGAACCTTCATTTCTGAGTGGAATTTCTGCGGGTGCGTCATAGGATTCGATGGTACTCGCGCCGGGCGTTACGATGTCCTCCGTGTTTACCTCATCAACTTTGGATCACCGCGCCCGCAAAATTGTTGCGTGGGTAGCAGGCCTGAATCTTCTCGGATTCTTCATTGAATTAATTGTTGCCTCAATTATTGGTTCCGCAGCGCTGTTCGCCGACGCTGCAGACTTTCTTGAAGACTTTCTGATCAACCTGCTGGTTCTCACCGCATTGGGGTGGTCGCTGGCGAGCCGTCGTAAAGCGAGCTTCGGCCTTGCCGGGCTGATTCTGATTCCGGCGATTGCGGCGTTCGGCACCGCCATTTGGAAGATGATTAGCGGTGAGCCGCCAGAGCCACTAACGCTGTCGGTGACGGCAATTATCGCGATGGTCATCAACCTGGTCTGCGCGATTTTGCTGATGAACCTGCGCAAAGCCGACAGTGCACTCATGCGCGGCGCGTGGTTGGCGGCGCGTAACGACGTCCTGGCGAACCTGCTCATCCTCGCCGCCGGAGTGGTCACCATTTTTTGGTTCAGCGCATGGCCGGACATCGTCGTGGGGCTTGTCATCGGCGTCATCAACCTCACGGCTGCGAAGGAAGTCTACGAGCAAGCGCGTGCCGAAGACCCCGAGCTAGAGATGGATGATGACGACTAGCGCTAGCAAGCCGTGTGCGTGGCGCGATGAGGTAGAGGAATAGTCAGGGCGGGGAGGGAGGCTGAGGCCTACTTCCACATATCCTTCTGCCACTGCGGCTTATGAGCATAAGTGAACTCGTAGTATTCCTTGTTCTTCAGCTCACTTGCTGCGGCCTGGTCAATTACAACCGTGGCCCGTGGGTGCAATTGCAATACGGACGCGGGCATAGAAACGCTCAGTGGGCCTTCGATGGAGGCGGCAATAGCGTGCGCCTTTGCGGTGCCGGTGGCCAGTAACAGGAGATGGCCCGCACGTGAAATAGTGCCAAGCCCCTGGGTGACCACGTGGTACGGCACGTCGTCCGCGGAGTCGAAGAACCGGGCGTTATCCAGCACGGTCTGCGGGTGCAGCGTCTTAATGCGGGTCAGAGAACTAAAAGAGCTGGAGGGCTCGTTAAACCCGACATGCCCATTGGTGCCGATGCCGAGCAACTGAATGTCGATGCCACCGGCCTCGATAATCTTGCGTTCGTAGTCCTCGCAGGCTGCGCCGATGTCGTCTGCGAGACCATCGGGAATATGGACACGCGCCGGGTCGACATCCACGTGATCGGAAAACTCATTGTGAATCACGTGGTAGTAGCTCTGCTCATGCTCGATGGGCAGGCCCACATACTCGTCGAGTGCGAAGAAGCTGCAGTCCTTGAAGGTGACTTCACCAGCCCGATGGCGACGAATCAGTTCTCTATACGTCGCAAGCGGGGTCGATCCTGTTGCTACACCGAGGTTTCCACCTTTGTTGGCGTAGTACGCGAGGTAGTCCGAAGCGATGCTTGCGACTTCGGCCTCAGAATCGACGATGATGATTTCCATGGTGGAACACTCCTGAAAACGAGGGCTCTTGGCAGAAATTGCAAAAGGTGCGAGACAGAGTACCAGTGACTCCACAACGCTAAGCGCTATAGCCCTATTCAGATGAGGTTAATCTGCCATGGGGTTAGACCTGTAATTGAGCCCTGTTTTTCCTGCGTAGGCTACTTCACCCAGAACTTGCCGTCTTCATCCTTGTAGATGATGTCGCCAGCGTGAGCGACCTGGGTGTCATTAACCTGAAGCTCAACCAAATCCAGCGTTTCGACGATTGGTTCAATGTAGACGCCACCGTTAAACCAAACCTTGAAAGCATCTGCTGAAGTCGAAGAACCGGAGAAACGGTGTTCTTCATACTTGTGCACTGGTGCAAAAGGGCAGCCAATAGCCTGTGCGACAGCCGGAGATGCAGCAACAGCGCCCAGCACAGTAGCGGCACCGATGGCGAAAGCGGCGAAAGAGCGAGAGAACTTCATGAGTCAATTCTAAGCGGATTCAGGCCCGGGTGGGAAGGCCTGGATGAACGGCTACCGCCTGCCGCCTAGCGTCACCCGCCACCTGCCACCTGCCACCTACCGCCACTCGGCAGTAGCCGGGTCAATCCCTTCTTTACGAGCCTGAGCTTCAATCAATTCCAGCAGGTAGCCAGCATTGCCGCGGTAATACCGGTCAAACCGGGAATCAGCGACGTACATGCGAGCCAGCAGAATCTGCTTTTCTCGACCAGCCTCGTAGAAGCGGGTAATAGAGGACAAGTGACGGTCAACTAACGTAGCCGCTTCAGTGGAACCTGGCTCCACGTGGCGCTCGGCAGCGTCGGCAAGCGCATCGGCAAAATCCTTAGCCTCTGCCTCAAGAGCAGCCCAGTCGTTATCCGTCATATTTTCCTGAGCCTGCTGGGACTGCTCCCACTCGGTGGTGTCACCCCAGCGCTCCTCAGCCTCGGCCTCTAGATTCTGCCAGTCGCGGCCCAAAAGCTCAGCCTTCGTCTTTGCTTCCATCGTGTGTCCTTCCTCAATCAGTTTGTCCAGAGCCTGCACCATGTGGTGCAGGTCAGCGATCTTCTCGGTGAGAACAGTTCGCTGTGCGAGCAAACGATCTTTCCGACTTATCGGGGAGGAATCGCCGTGGATGAAATCCCCGATAGTCTTCAACGGCACACCAGCGGCGCGGTAGACCAGAATCTCCAGCGCGGTGTCGATGTCCTCATCGGTGTAGAGGCGGTAATCGGACCACGTGCGATACTGCGGGCTGAGCAGCCCAACGGTATCCCAGTGCCGCAGCGTGCGCGTGGTAACGCCCAACAGTTCAGCTGCCTCGCCGATGGTGTACTCGTTGTCGTTGTTGCTCACGGGAATCATCTTTCTGTTTGACGCCGCGTCAAGGTCAAGACCCGACGCCGAAATCCGTCGAAGAAGTTAGTTGCGGCAGCCGCAGGTGTGCCGTTCCGCAGCCCGCTAACCTTCGGCTCGCTACCGCAAGAGCCGAAGTCTGTTGATTGCCGCTGCAACCTCCTGGAAACGAGGCTCGGCCAGATGACCAGAATTGGTAGACGCAGCTGCCGCGTCGAAAAGCGAATGACAAAAGTTTTCGTGTTCGCGCTGAATCAGCTCGGTGAGGTCAGTACGCCCATCGAGCTGCTTTACGACGGCGCCCAGAATCCGGGCAATGGCTTCTGTTTGGGAGGAATCCATCAATTGGCTGACAGCGCGCAAGTCAAGATTGTCCTTGCCCACCTGAATCAACTCCAGACCACGAGCACGCGGTGGCTTAGGTGGTTTCGCACCGCTACCGCGACCGCCACGCCCACCATGTCCACCACGGCTCTCACCGGCAGGGAAGTCCGCCCGCAATAAACGCTCACCAATTTGCGCAAAAGCTGGCGAAGGTGCAGCCGGGGTGGCAGATTCTCGGAGCTCACGGGCGCGCTCGGTGACGTCGTAAGGCGTGTACGCATCCATAGCAATCACGGTGTCCGCGACATCGATGAAAGCACCAGAACCACCAGCGACGATAACCGTGGAGATCCCGTGGTCCTTCCAGAGCTCGCGGACCCGTGCGACCAGTGGAGTAATTGGCTCGCGGTCATCGGGGATGAGTCGGCGCATACGCTCATCACGAATCATGAAGTTAGTCGCGGAGGTGTCCTCATCGATGAGCAGCACTCGAGCACCGGAACCCAGCGCCTCCATCAGACCCGCAGCTTGGGAGGTCGACCCCGATGCGTTCGCCGTGGAAAACCGGGTCGTGTCATCACCGGAGGGAAGACCGTTGATAAACGGTGAGATATCCACACCAGTGATGGCCCGGCCGTCCTCGGCACGCAGCGCAACCGCAGTCTCGTCGGCGACGACAAACTCGCGGCCATCGCCAGCAACATGGTTATAAACACCCGTGACCAGAGAGGACAGCAATGTGGACTTGCCGTGGTAGCCACCGCCGACAATCAACGTCACGCCCCGCGGAATGCCCATGCCGTGCACCGTTTTACCCGATGGCAGCTGAAAACTGTGCTGCAGCGATTCGGGCGAGGTAAACGCAGTCGCACCGGGCTTCGGCAGCTGGCTATTGCCCGCCTGACGGGGCAACACCGACCCGTCTGCCACAAACCCAATCAGGTCCGCGTCCGCCACCGCACGGCGTAAAAAGAGCTGGTCATACTCTAATTCCGCGGCTTCCTCGAGCGCATCGATGGGTGCGTTCACGATGGCGTCGTCAAGCGCGTCCAACAAATCCTCACAGATCAGACGCGCTGCCTCACGGCCGAGAATGCGTCGGCCGCGGGCGGGCAGTTGGATTTCCAGGCAGATCTGGAGGGCATCATCATGCTTATCGACGTCGTGCGCATCCCCACGGAGCTCAGCGACAGCTGCTCGACGCAAAACCTGCTGACCTGGGGAATCGATGAACAGCCCGCGTCCATACTTCTTAAACGCGCGCACGAGGCGACGGTTCAATAAGTCGAGCTCTGCCGTGCTGAACCTGCCCGGTTGTGCGCGGGATGCGCCGCGATAGTCCAGCACTGATAGCGGAATGTGGACTCGTGCCCGAGATGCTGGGGCGTAGGGGTCGGACTGGACCTTGTCGATGAACAGCGTCGCGTTCAGGTCCGGCAGGTCGTGGGAGCCACGAAGAGATTTGTATGCACCGTAGCTCTTGCCATCGAGGTTGGAGAGACGTCGATAAAGGTCAGCGGGCATATTGCTACTTTCGTTGGAGATGTTAGGTGTTCTTCCCGCGAGTGTAGCGGCAGAGAGGACAGGCGCGATTCATTCTTCGATTAGCCTGGGCAGACGGTCGCGTGCGGTAGCGCCGTTGCTACAGGCAGGTAGCGTGAAAGGCATGACTGATAGCTCGGAAGATGCCAAACCCACGGACGCAGGGGACAACCCAGAGCTAGTGCAGAAACATGCCCGCTCGAACGCCAAGCGCTATGTCTGGGCGAACGGTCTGCAGAATATCGGCGACCAGATTGTGGCAGCCAAGACGTTGCTGCCATGGTTGCTGCATTCTGCTGGTGCGCCGGGCTTCTTCATCGCCATGCTTGTGCCGGTGCGCGAGTCTGGCTCGATGCTTCCGCAGGCTGCGCTCACCCCGTGGGTGAAGTCTCGCCCGCGCCGCACCACCGTCTGGATCGCTGGCGCGTTGGGGCAAGCGGTCGCGGCAGCGCTGATTGGTCTGGCGGCGTTGTTCCTGGAAGGCACCGCGCTCGGTGTCGCTGTCATCATCGCGCTTGCAGGCTTTGCGACGGCCCGAGCCCTGTGCTCGATGGCCTCGAAGGATGTTCAGGGACGCACGATTCCGAAGGGACAGCGCGGGCAGATTAGTGGCCGAGCTGCGATGTTGGGCGGTGTCGCCGCAATTATTGTCGGTGCGGTGTTGTGGATCATCCGCGACAACGTCACCAAACCAATCGTGGCGGGCCTCATTTTTGTTGCGGCACTGTCGTGGGTGGTTGCGGTTGTGATTTTCCGGGGAATTGTTGAGCCCACAAACGAGGGGGACAAGGAAGAACCGAATAAAACCTGGTGGAAGGACACCTGGCGGCTCTTTGCAGAGGATAAAAACTTTCGTGACTTTGTGATTGTCCGAAGCCTCTTGCTGGTCACAGCACTGTCCACGTCGTTCATTGTGACCCTAAGTGCACAGGTGGGTGCTGACCTGGAAGCAGCTGATGGTGGTGGCGGGGGAGTAAGCGCCAACGTTGGTATCTTCATGCTCGCCGCCGGCTTCGCATCCCTCATTGGCGGAAAAGTCGCCGGAATCTGGTCGGATAAGTCCTCGAAGAAGGTGTTGACCTATTCTTCGCTGGTCGGTTCAATCGTTCTTTTCCTGCTGGTCGCCAGTGCTCACTGGCTTTCCACCAGTGCCAATGCCTGGATTTTCCCACTCGGTTTTTTTGCAATGTCCGTCGTCCACGCAGGTGTTCGTGTGGCTCGTTCGACCTATGTTGTTGACATGGCAGAAGGCGACAAGCGCACCGAGTACGTCGGAGCGGCCAACACCATTATGGGTGTTGTTCTGCTCATCGTCGGTGCGTTGTCAGGTGTTATTGCCAGCTTCGGTCCCGCGGCGGCTTTAATCTTCCTGGCGCTGATGGGACTGGTCGGTGTCGCTATGTCGAGCAGGCTGAAGGAAGTCTCGGCGCCCCACAAGACAGTTATTTAGAACTCTACGACCATCTTGCCGGTATTGCCTCCGCTAAACAGCTCGAGGAATGCAGCTGGCATGTTCTCGATACCGTGGCGAGTGGTGACATCGTAGGCGACCTTACCGCTGACGACCTGCGGAGCCATTCGCTCCTGGAATTCACCTGCCAGGTGCAGGTACTTGCCCAAGACGAAGCCGCGCAGAGTAATGCACTTGCCAATCGCCAGAGCCAAGTTACGTGGTCCGGTCGGAGCTCCAGTGTTGTTGTACTGGGAGATTGCGCCACACATAGCGACACGACCAAAGGTGCGCATCGCGCCGATGGCTGCCTCAAGGTGGTCGCCGCCGACGTTATCGAAGTAGAAGTCAATGCCCTCTGGAGCGGTCTTAGCCAGCTGTTCTGCAACCGGGCCGTCGTTGTAGTTGAAGGCGGCATCAAAGCCGAGTTCGAGTAGGCGCTCAACCTTTTCGTCCGAGCCGGCGGAACCAATGACACGGGATGCGCCCATCTGCTTGGCAAACTGACCAGCAGCCGAGCCGACCGCACCAGCAGCGCCAGAGATAAAGACGACGTCGCCTTCCTTCATCTCTCCGACAGCAGTCAGGCCAACGTAAGCAGTAAGGCCAGTAAGACCAAGGATGCCCAGGTAGGCAGCAGCCGGTGCAACGTTCAGGTCAACCGGTGTTGCCTCGGAATCGGCAATAACAGCATTGGTCTGCCAGCCATAAGAGTGGCGGACAGCGTCGCCAACCTGGAACTTATCCGACTTGGACGCAAGGACAGTGCCCACAGCGCCGCCAGTCATTGGCTGGTCAAGCTGAAAAGGAGGAACGTACGACTTGGTGTCGTTCATACGGCCACGCATGTAGGGATCGACGGTAGCGACCGAGTTGGCTACCAAAATGTCGCCGTCGTTAAGCTCTGGCAAATCGACGGTCTCGAGGCGGAAATTCTCGTCAGTCGGCAGGCCAGTCGGGCGGGAAGCCAGAACCCACTGCTGAGTGGTAGTGGGCAGTTCGGTTGTGGACGATGCATCAGTGGAAGTCAATGTTTTCTCCTCTTGCGTATTCCTGGACTTAAATTCGGATTTATTGTCGCGCGGCATCAATAACGGCATCAATATCCGAGCCACGTAGGCTGCCACTGTACCGTTGCTTGAGTGCTCCGGGCTATGCCTGGATATGTTTTTATAGTTTAAAGCGATTGGGAAATCGCAGGTTAACTCTCCTGTACCCAGGAATCGAGTCGCTCAATTAGAACGTCCAAGTCGTCCAACAGAGGCATGTCGGGCAGTCGTTCGGCTACTACGTTGCGGACACTCGTGTACCACCACAATTGCTGGCTCGGAGTTGAACGAAAGCGTTTCCACAGGGCGTGGCCATCGCGGTCCAAATCCTCCAGAGTTTGGCTGAGATTGTGGAACTTATCCGCGGCGGCCACGATGATTGACTCCGCGCTGCCACGAGAAAGTTGCTCCAGGTAGGCATCGGCACGCTCCTGCCAGGAGGGCAAGGAAGAATTTTTGGTGACACCCTCGACAATCTCAACCACTCGAAGCCCGAACTCATCTTTCATCTCGGCACGTGAGTAGTTTTCCGGCACGTCTTCCAAAATGTCGTGGAAGAGGGCTGCCAACAGCACGTCTTCGTCGTTAGTCACGCTCGCCGCAATCAACATCACCGCCATTGGATGGCTGATATAGGGAACGCCAGATCCCTTTCGGTAGTGCCCATCGTGCGCGCGGGAAGCAGTTGCGATGCCGCGCATGAGCCTGCCACTGGGGCGTGTCGAAGCAAAGGGGTTAGCGTTTTCCATGGGTATCCCGACCTTTCGTTGATGCTTGAAAAATAGCAGCGTCTAAGCTTGAACATCATGAACGTCGCAGAAGTAGATCCGCTCATTGAGTCGATGTACCAGTGGTCCGATGTCAGCGGTGTCCTGCTCATGGGCATCATCGGTGGCACCATCGCCCGGCAACGAGGCTACGACATCATCGGGTTCTTCTTTATTGCGCTGTTTTCCGCACTGGGTGGCGGCATGATTCGCGACGTTCTGATCAACCAGGGCACTGTCGCCGCCATGAGTCAGCCGGAGTACCTAATCCTGGCATTCACCGGTGCACTTATCGCGCGATTTTTCTATTTCAAAGGTAAGACCTGGGAATATGTCCAGGTCCACGGTGACGCCGTGGTCTCGGGGCTCTGGGCCGCGACGGGAACGGTCAAAGGTGTCACGTATGGCTTGCCCATCCTGCCGTGCATCATGATGGGCGTTTTCACCGCCACTGGCGGTTCCATGATTCGTGACATTGTTACCGGGCGCGTGCCCGCTGTGTTCGGTGGCAATCAGCCTACGGTCATCCCCGCAGTGGCCTGCGCAATCATTGTCATTGGAGGTCACCATCTGGATTTTATGGCCGTGTCCATGGTCGTCGGTCCCATCGTCAGCATTCTGCTTTCGCTGCTGGGGTACTGGGGAAATTGGCGCGTATCGGCCCGCTCTGAGTGGGCACCGCTGAACGACACTGCGGCGCAGATTGCTGTCCTCGCTCGTCGTGCAGAGGGCAAGAGCCGCGAGGTGGGGCGGCGCTTCGAGCCAGCGCGCCTTCGCAGTTGGCGCCACCGTCAGATGGAAAAGGCGCTGCAGCGCCGCATTCAGGCTGAGGTCGACAGGGGAGTGTCGCGTTCCGACGCAGAGGCCAACGCGGAGGAATTCCTGGAGGAGTTCAATGCGGACTTCCCAGCGGATCTGGAAGTTCCGTCGGCACAACAGGAGACAGAGCAAGACGAAAGCGATGAATCCAATTTCGGTGTGGACCTATCCGGTGATTCCTATGACGATTACGGGGAAGATACTGCGCTGCGGCAGCGGGAATACCGGGAGATGTTGGATCAAATTCTTGCTGACGATGAGGCGACCGATTTGCTCGTCGCAAAGCTAATGAAGAAATACGACCAGAGGGATTAGAGGAGCGGTAGAGACATGGCATCGACGAGTACTGCAAGCAGGCATTTTGGGCACATTATTAAGGAACACACCCTTGAGGTTCCCTGGGATCCTTTTACCGGGGCTGCGGATGCTGCGACATTTGAGCTTTTCGCAAGGGAGATCTATGCGCCAGGAAATGAGGACGCGCCGGCAATTGTCTATTTGCAGGGAGGTCCAGGCTTCCCGGCACCGCGTCCAGTGAGCGCAAGAGGGGTAATTGGCGAAGCGCTGAAGGAATTCCGCGTGATTCTTTTGGATCAACGTGGCACGGGACGCTCGCATCGAATTGATGCGGCCAATATTGCGGATATTCCGGCCGAGCGGCTTGCACAATTGCGTCAGGAATACATCGTCGAAGACGCGGAAGCATTGCGAAAGCATTTGAGCATTGCGAAATGGTCGCTGTATGGGCAGTCCTTTGGTGGTTTTTGCATTACTTCATATCTCAGCCGCTATCCGCAATCCGTGGAGCACGCTTACCTCACAGGTGGTTTGCCCGTTCTGGACCGTGGCGCTGATGACCTTTATCGCACGACAGATGGGAAGCTGCGCACCCGCCACGAGCGCTTTTATCGCGAATACCCGTGGGTGGAGAATCGCATTCGAGAAATCTGCGCGCACCTGGAGCAATCTGCAGAAGCTCTCCCCACTGGTGAGCGTCTGAGTTCTCGTCGATTCCGAACCATCGGAATTGAATTGGGTCGTGGAGATGGATTCCACAATCTGGCGTATTTGTTGGAAGAGCCATTCCACATTCGCAATGGTGAAAAGCAATTGCGCACTGATTTCCTAGCCGATGTCGGATCCCGCGTGAGTTTCGCCGACGGTCCGCTATATGCTGCGATTCACGAATCCATTTATGGTGGCGTCGGGGACCAGACCACAACTAATTGGGCAGCTCACCGCATTCGCGAGGAAATTCCAGGTTTCGAGGAAGACGCCAATCCGGCAGGAGACGAGCCGTTTTACCTCACCGGTGAGCATGTCTTCCCCTGGCAATTCGACGAAGACCCCGCGCTCATTCCTTTCAAGGAAAAGGCGGAAACATTGGCGCAGCACACCTGGGAAAGCTCACCGTATGATTCCGCGCGCTTGCTTGCCGACGCCCCGACCTCGGCAGCCGCGGTTTATCTCGACGACATTTTTGTACCGTTCGATTACTCGATGGGGACAGCCAACTGCTACCGAGATCTGCGACCACATGTGACCAATGCATTCCAGCATGACGGTATTCGCCACGATGGCGCGGCAATCTTCGGCCGGCTTCGCAAGCTCGTCGAGGATCACTAGACGAGTATTCGAGCGCTGAGTCTTAGCGCGGAGAGCTAGACCGAGCCTAGACCTCTGCGCGCGCAAGTCGAGCAAAGGCACCGTCGGCGCTCAAGAGGTTGTCATAAGTGCCACGTTCGATGAGCTGGCCGTTTTCAATGACCAGGATGTCATCGGCCTCGGTCAAAGTCTGAAGCCGGTGTGCAATGAAGATGCAAGTCGCGCCACATGCGCGGGCATTGTCGACGATACGAGCCTGTGTCAGCGGATCCTGGTGGCTGGTGGCTTCGTCGAAAATGACAATCTTTCCGGCGAGGTTGGCACCGGGGCCGTTGGGCACGGAACCGTCGGCAAGTACCGCGCGTAAGTAGGTACGAGCCAGCGCCAGACGTTGACGCTGACCACCGCTAAGCCGCTGCGCGCGGCGGCCAATGGGCCTATCCAGCGGCAGCTCAGCAGGGTTGATGGCAGCGAATTCGAGTGCCCAGTGCATCAGCGATTCGGGAACCTCGCAGCCATCAGGTGCGCCGAGACACAAGTTCTCAGCGACAGTGGCCTCCATGAGAAAAGGATTCTGATCTGCGACAACAACAGCTCGGCAGACATTGGTTGAGCCGAGATCACGGGCATTGTGACCATTGATGATGACCTCTCCCGCATCCGGATCGACATGCCGTTGGATTAGCCGGGAAAGCGTGGACTTGCCCGAACCGGTTGGGCCGACGACGCCGATGAACTGCCCTGTGGCAATGCGCACGTTGATGTTGGTCAGCGCCGGGCTGTCGGCGCCAGGGTAGTGATAGCTGACATCGCTCAGTTCGAGGGCAGGGACAGGGTCGGCGGAGTTGGCCCGGGCGCCCTGCGCATGTCGCGATTCAAACTGATTCGGCATCTCCAGCTGCTCCGGCTGCCGCGGTTCGTCCACAGTCGGTGGCTGCGCGGCCAGCTCCCTAATCCGAGTGACTGCATTGAGCCCTGCTGGCAGAGAAGACGCCAGGCGCTCGATCGAATCCATCGATGCAGCTGTTCCCGCCACCAGGGACGTCGCCACCAAAACGGCAGGGAGCATTCGGTAATCGGCGGAAAGAGCCGGGATACCAGCACAAAAGACAGCGATGCTGCCGCCCCAAATCCGAAGCCCAGTCGCACCAGAGCGCAGTCCAGCCCGCTTGCCGCCTGCACGCATCTTCTGGGTGAGCTGCTCGTCGAGCTCGCGCAGTCCCCGCAGTCGCTGCTCGGCTGCGCCGTAGATGAGGATTTCCTCCCGAAGTCGCAGTGTATCGGCGATATACTGCGCAATTTCCGTGCGTGTGGAGTTCGTTGCGGAGGCCTCCGTCGTCGCCTTCTTAGAGCCTGCGAGCGCAATCACAAAGCCAACCGCAAAGGTCAGTGCCAGAGCAATCGTAGGCGGTGCTCCGGCCGTTAATGCCGCTGTCACGACCGCCAGCAGAGGAATTAATACGGCCGTCACCGCGGGCGCAATTGTGTGCGCAAAGAGGACTTCCACACGGTCAACATCACGAATCGCAATCGTGTGAATCCTGGCAGTACCCAGCCCATCGGTTATCGCGGGCGCCTGCGGGATAAGGTGCTCGACGATCCACAGTCGCAGCTCGCCGAGCAGCCGAAATGCCGCCAAATGTCCGAGGTACTGCTCGACATACCGCAGAATCGCTTTCAGCAGCGCCAGCCCTGCAATCACGCCAATGACCGCCCACGTCCACTGCATGCCCATGTTTTGCGACGAGTCGGTTGCGTCCCACCTCGACAGCGCAATTGTGGCAATTGCCCAGGCAGGCACGGCCAGCATCAATGCGCCCAGAATGTGTCCAGTCACGCGTGCGAGGACAGATGCACTGAGCGCCCCGCGAGCCTGTGCGGAAAAGCGCAGCAACCAGATCATGTTGTTCATATCAGCTCTCCTCGGTCAGCGCCCGTGCGTAGTACTCATTGCTTGTGCTCAGTTCGTCGGGTTCGCCCACAGCCACGATTCGGCCTTCGGCAACGACAATGACCAGGTCAACGTCCGATAGTGCTTCCATTCGGTGAGCCACCATGATGCTCGTGCGACCTTCAGCGAGGCGGGTCAAGGACTCCTTGATGAGACCTTCCGTCCGACGATCGATGTCCGCTGTCGGCTCGTCGAGAAGCACAATCGGAGCAGTACCGAGCAGACCACGCGCAATGGTCAGGCGGCGTCGTTGCCCGCCCGAGAGCCAATTGCCCTGATCGCCGACCTCCGAATCGAGACCACCAGGGCGCTGCTCGATTTCGGTGAGTAAGTGCACGTCGCGAAGTGCTTTTCGCATATCGACGGCCGTTGCGTCCGGGCATGCGATGCGAAGATTGTCCGCGACGGTGGTGCCGAAAATGGCTGGTTGCTGGGAGATGAGTAGCGAGTTGGCGAGCAACTCCGGGGTTGAAAGCGCGTGGCCGTCGAGGGAGACTTCCCCGGAATGCGGCTGCAGGCCTGCGAGTACACGCAGGAGTGTGCTTTTTCCGGAACCGCTGGGGCCAACGATGCCGACTCTGCTGCCGGCTGGAATTGTCAGGTTGATATCGGAGAGAATGCGCTTTTCGCCGATGTCAACGCTGACATCGCGAAAGGAAATCTCCGGTGCGTGCTGTACGTGCGGTGCCTGCGGTGCGGAGGCATCGGTGGAATGCGCTGTCGCGGTTGTGGACGCTTCAGCTGGAGGTTCACCGAACATCTCCACAATTCCATCTCGATGGGTGCGTCCACCGAGTCCGATGTAGAAGGTTCGGCCGACACGATTAACGGGCTCGTAGAGCAGAACGGATAGAAAAACACCTGCGAGAGCCGTGCCGACACTGATTGCGCCGGCCTGTAAACGCAGCAGGACAAGGCCGATTGCTGTAGTCGACATTGCAATTCCAAAAACCGCATCGTTGACAATAATCATCAGCTGATTGCGGGCGAGCAGGGCAGTGAGCTCAGCCATCGCAGTGCGAGTTTGGCTGGCAAAACGTGCCATGACCCGGTCAATTGCTCCAAGAACTTTGAATGTGCCCAGCCCTTCGAGCATTTCCAAATACGCATGTGTGGCCTTCGCTTGCTTTCGGCGATACGTCGTATTGGATTTCCGCAGGATTTTTCCAGCACCAATAATGATCAACGGCGTGGAAATGAAAAATAGTGCCAGCCACAAGGCGGTTTTCGTATCCACCCACAAAGCCCAGACCACCAAAATGATCAGTGGAGCACTAAACGAGGCCAACGTGGGAGCGAGAAATGTGGCTCGGTAATTCGCGGTCTGTTCGACGCTTGTGGTCGCTGCATCGAAGAGTAGGCCCTCGCCAGTGTTAGAGGCGCTTCGGTGTGCGTGACCGGATTTCCCGCCACCGTGCCCTTTTCCATGTGCGTGCTTCGGGGCCTGTTCAGGAGCAGAAAACTCCGGCTTCAGCACACTGCCAACCACATGCCAGCGCCACAGCTTTTCCTGCTCACCAGCTAGCCGTGGTGGCAGGGCCTCGGTGACATAAGCACAGAGGCTTCCCAGAATGACCGCCACAATTGCAGCGGCCAGGGATTCATGAAGCCCCCAATCCCCAAACCAATTGCCGCCACTGGTGTCTGTGATACCGCCGTGCAAACTGCTGAGAGCATCGAGCGCGTGTCCAAGAGACACAGCACTGAGAGCGAAGAAAAAGCTGCGCCCCCAGCTGGATAACAAAACCCAGTGCATTCCGCGGGGAGGCGAAGTCAGTGCTTCATGAATCCACATAGCGACGTGAAAACCTATTTTCTATTTAGCCAGCGCGTCAGCGATCTCACGCAGTCCATCGGGCATGTGCATACCGGCGGTGCCAGAGGTCGTCTTCGCATCGATCAGTTGCACTCGATCATTCTTGACCGCAGCGACGTCGGCAAGCGCCGGATTATCCAGCAACTCCTGGAATGGAGCCTTGCCCTGTCCGTGGAAATCCTGAATCAAAATGACATCCGGATTGAGCTGCACAATTGTCTCCGGATCAGCGGGAACGGCACCCGGGCGCTTGCCCTTTGGCGAAATCGGCTCGCCACCGGCCAGCTCAACGAGATTCGTCGTCGCCGACTGCATTCCCATAATCATCTTCTGACCACCGCGGGCAAACAGGACCAGCGTTTTTGGCTTAGTTGTGGAATCAATTCCCGAGAGAATCTCTTCGGTTTCCGATTCAATCTTGGCAACCATTTCGGCCGCCTTGTCCTCGGCTCCCAGCAACTTGCCGAGCGTGGTCACCGATTCTGCCAGCGCCTTCGGCGAAGCGAATTCACTGCTGGAAAACGCAGCGGTCGGAACATCGCTGGCGCCCAGCAGCTTGCTTGCCGACTGCTCCTGATCATGGCGGCTAGTCATCAACACCATGTCCGGCTCATAGGACAGAATCTGCTCCGGATCCGGCTTCGTGGAGTTGGCAATTGCATTAGGCACCTGACGCGCCAGCTCAACCTGATTACCAGAGGTCTCATCGAGCGCGTTCTTCGTCACCGCGACGACACGCTCTGGCCCAACCAGTTCCAGCGCCAGATCCGCAACTTCGGTCGACAGTGCAACGATGCGCTTCGGCTGGCTCTGCACCGTAACGTCGTGGTCGCCGACGGTCACAGTCCGCGGCCACTGCGCCTGCTTGTTCGTCGCAGTTTCGCTTGACGACGGCTGCTGCGACGCCTCCTCCGAAGAAGAACAGGCGACCACCGCAGCGAGTGGGAGCGCTGCAATCAACGGCAGCGCGAAGGTCTTTTTAGAGTTTCGCTTCAAGGCCGAGATAGGAGAAGTTGGTGAAAACATGAAAGTACTTCCTTGCTTGTTGAGTTTTGATTGTTGGGAAAGTTTTCGGTTGCATTTTCGCTAGCTGGAATCAGTTAGCCGCAATCAGTCAGCCGGCCGAGCCCGAGCCAACGCCGTCACTCGCAGTGAACCGGTATGTGGATCGGTATCGACAGCACTGGAGATGCGATAAATCGCATCTATTCGGGGAGGTGTTAGCACCGCTTCGGCGGAACCAGTGACTTCCAATCCGCCGTTGTGAATCACACTGAGCCGGTGACAGCTGCGGGCCGCGAGGTTGAGGTCATGAAGAACAACTCCGATACCGTGGCCTTCGTCGGCTAGCTCGCCGAGCAGCTCGAGGATTTCCAGCTGAAACCCGATGTCCAAGGCCGCAGTGGGTTCGTCGAAAAGCATGACCTTGGCCTGTTGTGCCAATAGCTTTGCGATGAACACCAATTGCCGCTGCCCGCCGGACAGAGCCGTGATAGGGCGGTCGGCGAGTGCGGTGACACCAACGCGGTCGAGCGCGTAGGCGACGATGTCGTGGTCCGTGGAGTTTAGTGAGCTGCGGAAACGGTCACGCCGACGGTGGTGCGCGTACCTGCCGAGTGCCACGACAGTTCGAACGTCAATAGCAGCATCGGCCGGTGTGTGCTGCGGCAGGTACGCCAATCGAGTGGCGCGTTCGTGGGCACGAAGCTTCGTCAGCGGCGCGCCGAGGAGCTCAACCTGCCCCGAACTCGGTGTCACAATGCCAGCTAAAGCACGGAGCAAGGAGGATTTTCCGGTGCCGTTGGAGCCGATGATGCCGTGGACTTCGCCGGGGCGAATAGCAAGGTTCACGCCACTTACGACGGTCCGATTGCGGTAGCCGACACTGAGGTCGGTAGCCCGCAGCAGCGCGGTGCTGTCGGTGTCTGGCTTAGCGACGTGGTCGGTGAGATTTTGCGTCTGCTGACTCATGACTGGCGACCACCTTGCCGAAGAATCAACGCGAGTAGCGCAGGTGCGCCAAGGAACGCGGTGACTGTGCCAGTTTGCAGAGCAACTGGGGAAAAGAGACTGCGGGCGACGAGGTCGGCGAGAATGAGAAACACTGCGCCGAGGCACATAGAAATGGGCAGCAGGCTGCGGTGATCGGGGCCGATGGCAAGGCGAATCAGGTGAGGGACGACCAATCCGACAAAGGAAATAACGCCAGTGACAGCGACGCCCGCTGCCGTGACTAAAGCAGCCAGGGCGAGTAGCAGTTGCCGGATCCAGACTGTGCGCATACCAGTGGCAGCGGCCTGTTCTTCGCCGAGGAGGAGCAGGTTGAGTTCGGGAATGAGCATCATCAGGATAACCGTGCCGACGGTAATGGGGCCGACTGCCAGCGCAATGTCCTGCCAATTGGCAGCAGTCAAATCGCCGTTGAGCCAGAACATGGCCTGTTGTGCGTCATCACTGTGTGGCGCGTTCGCGATGGTGGCGGCGATGACTGCGCCGAGGAACGCATTGAGCGCAATGCCGACGAGCAACAGGGTGGCTCCGCTGCCGCCATTGAGACCGGCGACGATCTGGACAAATATGACAGCCAGCAACGCGCCTATGAACGCGCCTGCCGAGAGGACCCACGGCGCTTTCGCGGCCACGCCAGTGACGATGAGAATAACGGCTACCACTGCTGCACCGGAGGAGACACCGGTAACACCAGGTTCGGCCAGTGGATTGCGAAAGACTGCCTGCATGGTTGCGCCTGCGACAGCGAGCGAGGCACCGACCAGCCCCGCCAACAGGACGCGGGGCAGCCGGATGCTCCAGACAAGTGATTGCGTGGCAGGGGATATCTCTGGCAGGAGGTGGTTGAGAGCTGGGAGGTCGTCGGAAAGCGTATTGATGAGCGGGGTGAGCAGTGCGACGATGCCGTTGCTGAAACCTGTTCCCGCGGGGCCGATGGAGATTGCCAAGAGGATTGTGGCGGGGACGGCCAGGAAAAACAGAAAGCCGAAGAGCCGGGCTCGAAGTTTTTGGTTTCGAGTACGCGGAAGAGAAGCTCTATCGACAATAGTGTTCACTTGGCTAATGATGGACAATGTGAAAATAATTGTCAATAAAGGCGTGTCAGCGGTCCTGTGGGATCTCCTAAGGACAGCAAAACCCCGCACCAGCTCCCCTGTGAAAGTGGGGTGCTAATGCGGGGTGAAGAAGCTCTGTAGCTTACTTCTTGTCGCCCAGGCGCTCGTCTGCCATGTCGCGAACCTTCTTGATCTGGTCAGCCTTGTCCTCGCCGAGCTTGTCCTTGCCCAGCTGCTCAGCCTTGTCCAGAACCTTGTCGGTGTTCTCTTCGTTGCTCAGTGCTTCCTTGGCCTTGTCCATAAGTCCCATGGTGAAGACTCCTTCCATTTTTAATGTCTATTCGCGATTTTTCGTTTGCGGCATAGAGTGTACCGATGAATCTGCGACCTTGCGACCGTATTGGACTCACGGAGTGAATCCGAGATCCGACTAGCAAAATCGTGACTGACGGCTATTGAGCTGTTTTGGTGCGGGATTCATGTGCCTTGTGCATGACTTCGCGCTCGTACTTGCCGACGAAGATCATGAGGACGAACGCTATGGCGACAACGCCAATGAGGGTTGCGAATGTAACATTCCAGCCTGCGAAGTCGATCAAGAGGCCGACACCAGTCGAGGCGAGTGTTGCGCCGAGAAGGTATCCAAACAATCCAGTGAAACCAGCTGCGGTTCCCGCAACATACTTAGGCGAGAGGTCGATGGCCTGCAGTCCGATGAGCATGATTGGACCGTAAATGAGTGCGCCGATCAGGGAGATGAGCACGTAGAACATCCACAATGGTGCCGTGGCGGGTAGCTGCCAATATGCGAAAATGGTGATGCCGGTGCCAATCAGGAAGAGCATGCCGGCGCCTGAGCGCCAACCCTTGAAGACCTTGTCGGAGACCCATCCACACAGCAGGGTGCCAACAATTGCTGCGCCCTCGTAGAGCATGAATCCGATGATTCCGCCCGTGACGTTGGTCTTGTGCAATTCGTTTGTCAAGTAAATCGGAATCCAGTTAAGAACTCCGTAACGGAGTGCGTAGACGAACACATTGGCCAGCGCCAGCATGACGATAACCGGATTGGTAAGAACATGGTTCTTGACGATTGTGAACCAGGGTTCTTGTGCCTCGTCATTAGTTCCTTCGACCTTGTCCGGGTCGTTCCGGTATTCCTCTACCGGAGGCAGGCCCATGGATTGCGGGTTATCTCGAATCAGCAGGAATGCGATGGCGGCAATCACGAGCGCGACAATTGCCGGTAGCCAGAATGCGGGAGTCCAGTCGGCGTCGGAAGTGGCGAACGAATGCAAGCCCCAGGCTGCCAGAGCACCGCCGACGGCGGCGCCGACATTGTGGGCAGTGTTCCAGATCGACATCAAGGTGCCACGCTCGGATGTCGAGAACCAGTGGACGACAACGCGTCCAGAAGGAGGCCAGCCCATGCCTTGGAACCAACCATTGATGAACATGACTGTCGCGAATATTGCAACAGAGGCGCTGATGGCTGGGACGAACGCAACAAAGAGGTTTACGACCGCGGACAGTGCTAGGCCAAGCGGGAGGAAGTACCTGGCATTGGCCCTGTCGGAGAGTATGGCCATGAAGAATTTGGATAGGCCGTAGGAGAACAGAACTGCATTGGCTACGATGCCGATTCCGGCTGCGCCAAGTAGGTCGTGCTTTTCCAGTACGGCGGACACCAGGGGGATGTTATTTCTGATGAGGTAGAAGCCCGCGTAGCCGATGAAGATGCCCATGAACACGTTGAATCGCCAGGTTCGGTAGGTCGGGGCAATTTTTTCCTCGGGGAGGGGAGCTGCTGGGCCGGGTGCGCTGAGCCAGCCGAGCCTCTGACTGCTCATAATGACAGTCCTTTCGCTGAAGGCCGCCGTTGCCTCTAATGCAACCTGTGCGGGTGGTTAGGGCAGCAGGCGGGGAGCTTTATCGTTTCAGCGTTGAGTTTACAGAGACTTCAGTCTCTATTAACGGGGCATTAACCTCCCGGCCTTGGAGGTCTTTGAGAGGGGTTGGCGTAAAAGCAATTAATGCTTGTCACTGCCTAGAGAATGTCATTAATGGCCTCGGTGGGGCGAGCCATCCTTACCCCCTTATTGGTGACGACAAACGGGCGCTCAATCAGGCGTGGGTGTGTGACCATTGCGTCCAGCAGTTCCTCGTCGCTGGAGTCCTTGGAGAGTCCCAGTTCCTTGAACTCTGCTTCCTTGGTGCGCACGGCATCGATGACGCTCAGGCCGGCCGCCTCGATTAGCGAGCGCAGCTCGGTCTTGGTTGGAGGAGTGTCTAGGTACTTGATGATCTCCGGTTCGATTCCGGCCTCGCGTAGTACGGCGAGAGCTTGGCGGGACTTTGAGCAGCGGGGGTTGTGGTAAATCTTCGCTTCCATGTCTCCATCATGGCTGATGTTGTGGTGTGGCGGTTGATGGAGCGGTGTAACTGTATGGGGTGAGACCTTGTTCATTATTTATCCTGAAAGGCTGTAAAGCCAACAACACTTAAGTTCAATAGGTTGAAAATAGTTGTCGTTAGGTTTACTCTCACACGTGATAGATGAACGGCGAAGTGCGCCCCAACCGCCCCTAAGGTGACCAGATTTACTGAAGCGGCCGGTCAGCGTAGCCGTCGTAAAGCAATAACAAACAATCAAGAGCGGACACCAACATGACAATTTCCGGAAAACTTTCGCGATCAGCTAAGTCCATGTGTGCGGGCCTTTCGATCTTGCTAGCGGGCGCTGGCCTTGCAGCGTGTGGCGATGGCAGTGAGGGAGCCAGCGGCGAGAACCCAATCAACGTCGTGGCTTCCACGACGCAGATTTGTGATTACGTGAAGCAGCTGGACATCGATGAAGTTGATTTGACCTGCCTGTTGGCGCCGAATGCAACAGCACATGAGCTGGAAATGACCCATGAGCAGCTGACCAAGACTGGTAACGCCGATCTCTTGTTCGTCAACGGAGTCGATTTGGAGCACTTCCTGGACCAGGCGATTGAGTCCTCGGGCTTTTCCGGAACGATGGCAGTAACCAGTGGCGTTCTCACTGCAGGTGACGTAGATGCCATGAAGGCAGCCAAGGACACGGACAAAACAAAGCCGCTGCCACCAGAGAAGGCGAAGAATGGTAACTACACCATTGACCGAGGGGTGGAAAAGATTGATGTCGCCCCATGGCCATTCCCGCCGGAAGAACCCGGTGAGGAGGCGGAATTCCGCTTCGATCCGCATGTATGGACCTCACCGAAGAACGCCAAGATCCAGGTTGCCAATATCGGCTACGCCCTGGAACAGGTCGCTGAGGAACGTGGCGACAATGAGCTGAAGTCCACCATCGCCGACCACGTTGCGGCCTACCAGGACAAGCTGAATCAGCTGGATGAGTGGGCAAATAAGTCCATCGCCACCGTGTCGGACCCTGTGCTGTTTACCAGCCACGATGCCTTTGGATACTTCTCCCACGAGTTCAATATCAACTTCATCGGCGCAGCGCTGTCTGATTTCAACGAGCAGCAGGATGCCACGGCCGCGCATATCGCCGAGGCGGCAAAGACCGTGAAGGATGCGGGTGCAACCGCGCTGTTTGCGGAGAACTCGAACAACTCGAAATCAATTGAGGCGATCGCCAAGGCCGCAGGTGTCAAGGCCATCGTTGGTGAGGACGCACTCTACGGCGACTCCCTTGGTCCGGCTGGCAGTGATGGCGAGACCTACATCGGTTCCATCATCCACAACGTCACTCAGGTTGTGACGGCATGGGCCGGAACTGTCGCGCCGCTGCCAGAGGGCATCAAGTGAGCGGTAACCACTTAGCCAACCCCATGTCTGCCGAGCCCATAGTCACGCTCCGCGATGCCTCATTCGGCTACACGGCGGTACCCATCGTCAATCACATCACCGCCAATGTCGCGCCGGGTACCGGGCTTGCACTCATCGGCGCCAATGGCTCTGGAAAAACGACCGTGCTGCGCGGAATCCTGGGTGGGACTCGTCTTCTCTCTGGTGAGATGCACAACAACGCGAAGATTGTGTCCTACGTCCCGCAGTCGGCAGACCTCGATCGCACTTTTCCTGTCACGGCGTTCGATGTCGTCGCCATGGGGGTGCTGCACGAACTGCGCCCCTTCCAACCGTTTGGACACCGCAAAGAACGCATCCACGCAGCGCTAGCCAAAGTCGGGCTTGCCGACCGCACCAGTGAACGTTTCGGCAACCTCTCCGGTGGTCAGCAGCAACGCGTTCTGTTGGCGCGTGCCATCGTCGCACGTCCGCAACTCGTGCTTCTCGACGAGCCGTTTAACGGCCTCGACGCTGAAAATCGGGCGATGCTGCTGAATCTCCTCAACGAACTGAAGGAAAATGGCACGGCAATTATCGCGGCCACCCATGATCTCGTGCTTGCCGAGGAAACCTGCGAAAACACATTAATCGTGGCGGAGCAGCCAGCTTTTGGTGCGACCTCGAAGTTGGTGCCAGCCTATGTGGACTGAGCTTGCGAATGAGCTTGGGGTAGCGCCTTTCATGTTCAGGCCACTAGTGCTGCTGATTGCCCTCGGGGCGGTCTCTGGCCTGGTCGGTGTCATCGTGAACCTGCGTGGCCTCGAGTTCAATGCGGAGGCCATGGTGCATTCTATTTTTCCCGGAATTGTGGCCGGTGCCGTATTCGGCGGCATCGACATGATTATCCCGGTGGCTGCAGCATTTGCGGTGGTAGTGGCAGTAGCACTGACCTTAGTATCGCGCTCGCACATGTCGGAAGCTGGAGTAGCAGTCGTACTGACCAGCTTCTTTTCCATCGGCGTGATTCTCTCGCTGAAGAAAGGCGACCAGTCAGGACAGCTGGAAGCGCTCATGTTCGGGCGACTGCTGGAAGTCACTGACTCCCGTCTCACCAGCGCCCTGATTGTCTGTGCCATCGCCTTGGTTCTTATCGCAGTGACCTGGCGCCAGCAGGTGTTTGTTGCCTTTGATCGCTTCGGTGCCAAAGCCGCAGGCGTCAATGTGTGGGGCGCCGACCTCACCATTAACGCGGCGATTGCTGCGGTAGTGGTGTCGTCGGCAAGCGCAGTGGGCGTGCTGCTGGTAGTCGGATATCTGGTCGTGCCGGGAGCGGCGGCGAGACTGCTGACTCGCCGAGTTCATGTGATGGTGCCGATCGCGATTGCAGTGGGCTGCCTCAGCGGAATCGTTGGTTTGGCACTGGTGCCTTTGGGGCCGGTGTCGCCTCAGGCAGTCGTCGCGCTGACCTCGGTGGGACTGTATTTCATGGCACTGGGGCTGCGCGTCGTGCTGGGAGGCGACCGTGTCTAGCATCCTGATTTTGCCAATTATCGAACTGATACTGGTAGGAGCCCTGGCTGGAGTAGTTGGGGTGCTCGCGGTGCTGGGAAAACAAGTGTTCTTCGCAGAAGCGATTACACATGCGACTTTTCCCGGCGCGGTTGTGGGCGTTGTTATTGCGGCAGCGCTCGGCCTGAGCCACTCGTGGATTTCGGTGTTCCTCTTTATCGGAGCATTTCTGATGTGTATTCCGATTGGGGCGCTGTTCGGTCTGTCAAAGGTGGGAACGACGTCCTCGGCGGCGGGAATTGTGCTGACATTTGGGTTCGCACTGGGCTACTTCCTGAACAAGTGGTTCGCCCCGTTGCCGGTGAAGGTAGAGAGTTTCCTGGTCGGCAGCGTACTCAACGTGAACAAGATTGATATTGCGCTGTCCGGTGGCCTCTTGCTGCTGGTGGCGTTGGTGCTGGTGGCTCGGTGGCGGCAGCTGATTTACTTCACCTTCGACCCGGAGTCTTTCGGAGTCGCGCATTCGAGGAGAAAAGCACAGCTGGTCATCAGCGGGCTCATCGTTCTGACTCTGGTGGCGCTGATTCCGGCTGTCGGCACGATTCTATCCATCGCGCTGCTAGCTGCCCCGGCAGCTGCGCTCGTTGGGGTAGTGAACGATACCCGTTTGCTATTCGTGTTGGCGCCATTGATGGGTATCGCGATTGGCCTGGTGGGGCTATTCATTGCGGTGGCGGCGAATCTGTCAGTTGGTGGCTGCATTGGTGTATGCGCCGGCTGTTTCTATGTCCCCCTCAAGATTGCGTCAACACGCAATAGCGCTAGAGTTTGAAGAATGCACGTGGAGGATTTACCAGCAAAGACCCAGGACTACCTCAAGGTCATTTGGGATTTGCACGAGCGCACCGGTGAAAAAGTGGCACTTGGCGACGTCGCTGAGCGGATGGGCGAAAAGAAGCCCACCGCCAGCGAGGCTGTAAAGAAGCTAGCTGCACGTGGCCTTGTCAACCACGAGCCGTATCGGGGCATTAGCCTGTCGGACCGTGGGCGAGACATTGCGCTAATCATGGTGCGTCGCCACCGGTTGATTGAAAGCTTCTTGGTCTCGACTCTGGGATACACCTGGGATGAGGTTCACGAGGAAGCCGAAAAGCTTGAACATGCGGTCTCGGATGATTTCATTAGTCGCATTGATGCAATGCTGGGATTCCCTGAGCGCGATCCGCATGGCGATCCAATTCCCAGCGCAAGCGGTACCATCGCCAGCGCAGTGCGCACCGACCTGACGGATATCGAAGCCGGCGCGATGGTGGTAGTCGATCGCATTAATGACTCCGACCCTGAACTACTGCGCTATTTGGCGACATCAGGGGTAGGACCGGGGACTGTGCTCCGAGCCGAAGCCGCACCATATGCAGGCATGCATGTCTTTGCCATCCTCGATGAGGTGGACGATACCGAGCCAAAGAAAATTCATGTGGCAGACTCGGCACTATGGGCAATCAAGGCGACTCCAACAACGAACTGACGAGGGCCGCAGCGCGCTCTTACTATAAGGTGTCGCGGAATCTCACTGGGCCAACTAAAGTGCCACCCGCACCGTCAGTTTCGTTCGACAGCGTGAAGAGTGCTCGTCGACAGGCATATGCCAGTGTCGAGAGCGTTGATGTGCCACTCAATGCCATCGCTATCTCGCCTGCTGAGCAGCAGGAACACATGGCTAATCTCGAACGCCGCTTGAATGCCTCGACCAAAGATATGCGGGCACTGCTGGACTACGAAGAGCAGCGCATTGCGGTCACTAGCACCGTCAAAGAGGCAATCGTCTATACGTTGCTGGCAATACTCCTTTTGGCAGCAGCCATCGGACTTGGCTACGCCAGCCACCTGGGGGCCGATGCGATTTTGAATGCTGCGGCGGAGGTGACGCCGCGATGAGTAAACGCTCAGGCTCCGACAACGGGTGCGCGACGGTCATTGTCGTATTTTTCTTCTTCGGCCTGATTGTTCAGCTCTTCGGTGTCACGCTGTGGATTCTGCAATATGCATTGCCAGTTGCGGGCTTGGTGCTTGCGATTCTCATTGCATACCAGGCGTGGGTCGGTGTGCGCCGCAGCGCTGAGGCGCACGAGCTCGCCGAGCGTAATCACGCTGAGCTACAGCAGATTGCCATGGACACCGAGTACCAGCTCACCGCAATCCTCTCTGCCTGGGACAACGTGAACACCACAATGGGGGTCGGCACCATCTACAAAGATGTATTTGCCTCCGGAGAGGCTACGCCGGAGCTCATCGAACTACGCGGTGAGCTCTCTCGAGCTCGAAAGCTAAACAACCGACTGCGCGAGCAGCGCGAAACTATGACTAACCGGGAGCTGGTGGAAGCCATCTCTGATGCCGACGAGCTCTGGTGCTCGCTGACGAAGACGTATCAGAACGCTCGTCGCGAGCTGTAGTAACGCACTTGAAGTAGTCGACGGTCATCACAACCTTGCCGTCAGCGTGTCCGTCTTCCAATACCCGGTGGACCTCCGCGACCTCGGTGAGATTTTTAGTCAGGCCGATAGGAAGCGAAATCTCACCGGCAACCACGCGGTCGGCCAGGTCTGCATAAATAGTCGTGTCATTCGAAATAGCCGGGATGTGTGCCTCAATGCCGCGTTCCTTCGCCGGTGTTAAATCGGCCAGCGAAGGCAGCGCCACAATCCGACCATCCGATGCCAACACATCCAGCGAGGGGAGGAAAGTATCGAAATACACGCCGTCAAGGACAACGTCCACGCCCTCGGGGAACTGCTGGCGCACAGCCTTGAATACATCTTCCGCTGTGTAATCAATGTGCTGCGCGCCAAAGCCCACTAGTTTTTCATGATGGCGTGACGACGCACTGGCCAACACAGTTGCGCCACGGGCGACCGCCAGCTGCGTCATCAGCTGGCCAACACCGCCACCGGCACCATGAATTAGTACGGTGTCACCGCTTTTTACCTTTGCAAGCTGCTCGACAGCCACGGTCGCCGTGATTCCCACTAGGGCAAGGCCCGCAGCGGTAACGTCGTCAAGCGAATCGGGCGTTCGGACCACACCGTCGGCGGGGAAGACGTTGTGCGTTGCGTAGGTGCCGCGGAAGTCGTCGAAGCTGCGCATGCCGAAGACACGGTCGCCGGGGGCGAAGCTGTCCACACCTTCGCCGACGGCAACGACTTCGCCAGCGGCTTCACGTCCGAGCACCGCGGGAGGGGTGAACTTTGCGCACAGGCCGGAAGATCCATCGCGCATCTTGTAGTCCAGCGGGTTTGCGCCGATGGCTGTGGTTTTGACCAGGATTTCACCGGGGCCGGGCTCTGCAGGCTCGATAGGTGTCCTGGTGAAAATGTCAGCGGGGCCGAACTCCGTAATGGTCATTGCGTATGCGTTGCCTGAATTTGCTGCCATGTCCATCACTGTAGTCCTAGCTGCTAATTATGAACGGGTGGCAGGTGGGAGGGCAGCGGTGACGGCGTCGAAGGACTCGTTGAGGTAGGCGCTGAGGAGGTCGGCAGCGTGGTGCGGGGTGTCTTCGATGAGAACCTTGGCGATACTGATGTGGCGATCGGCGTATCGGGCATGGAGTTCGATGCTTTGGGGGTAGGAGAGGAAGCAAAGACGGAGTTGGGCCTGAATGGATTCGGCGGTTGCTAACAGGTCGGGAGACCCGGAAGCCCTGACGATGGCGAGGTGAAAGGCATTATTCCGTTCGGGAAGGTTCAATGATGACTGCGAACCACAAAGAGAAAGAATCTCTTTGCCGAGGAGCTTTGCTTGGCTCTTGCTTAGCGACCGCAGTGTTCCGCATTCGGCGACATGGCGAAAAGCATACAGTTCGCGGATGCGTTCTTTGTCGAAGGAGGCGATAAAAACGCCGTGATGAGGGATGTGAGTAAGTAGCCCCTCAGATTCCAGCTTCCGGTACGCCTGTCGGATGGTGTTGCGACTGACCTGTAGTCGCGCAGCAAGTTGGGTTTCACGGAGCTGCTCGCCGCTGTAGTGCTTTCCGGCGAGAATCTCTCGGCGCAGGACAGTTGCGGTGGCATCCGCTACTGAAACGTCATGTTGTTTTTCCCCAGAGGACGTGTGGGTCTGATCGTCGAGGATGTTTCCGGGGGTAGTCATGTAATACAGACTACTAAAGCACTTTTGTGTGGCGGCCATCACCAATTAACATACGAGGCATTGTTCAACAATCTCGGTGCAGGCGATCTTCAACGTAGGAATCCTTCAACGTAGGAATCGTCTGACTTATAGGGAAAGGCCTTACGCTATGGACGCTGCAACATCTGCCCACAAGGCGCGTCGAACGGCACTCCTCGGCGCTATATTCCTGATGGCGACCAGCGCTATCGGGCCGGGCTTCCTCACCCAGACCGCAACCTTTACGGCCAAGCTTGGCGCGGCTTTCGCCTTTGCCATTTTGATCTCGGTGCTACTTGATATTGCGATTCAGCTCAACGTGTGGCGAGTGATCGCTGTCTCTGGACGCCGCGCGCAGGAGCTCGGCAACGCCGTGATTCCGGGGTTGGGCTGGCTTATGTCAATTCTCATTGTCATCGGTGGTGTGGTCTTCAATATTGGCAACGTCGGCGGAGCTGGACTTGGTGCGAACGCGATGTTGGGGGTGGACGCAAAGATCGGTGGCATTGTTACTGCAATCCTCGCCATTGGCTTCTTTCTCTCCCGGCGGGCGGGTATGGCGCTGGACAAGGCGCTCGTTGTGCTCGGTGTAGTGATGATTCTGGTCACTGGAATTGTGGCGTTCAGCTCTAATCCGCCAGTAGGGGAAGCGCTGAAAAACACGGTCATGCCCGACACGATTGACTTGCTGGCAATCATCACGCTGGTCGGAGGCACTGTTGGCGGTTATATTACATACGCTGGCGCTCACCGCATGCTTGACGCTGGTGCCGGCGGTGTAGAGAATCTCGCGCAGACCACTCGCTCATCTGTGACGAGCATCATCGTCACGGCCATCATGCGCTTTCTGCTTTTCCTAGCTGTTTTGGGAGTGGTCGCTGGTGGCGTGGTCCTCAATACGGATGGAAACCCCGCTGCGGAGGCATTCCAAGCTGCGGCAGGAGATTGGGGTATGCGCTTCTTTGGCGTTGTTCTGTGGGCTGCGGGAATCTCGTCGATTGTGAGCGCCAGCTACACCTCGGCAACGTTTTTGACTCGTTCCTCGGGTGCAGGAGCCAAAACTCAAAACACGATCACCATTGTCCTAATTGCAATCTCCACGCTGCTTTTCGGTGTCATCGGTACGGCTCCAGCGACGCTGTTGGTTTTTGCCGGAGCCTTCAACGGTTTGGTTCTACCAATTGGCGTCACTGTGTTGATTTACATCGCGCTGTTCCGTGCGGACCTCATGAATGGCTACAAGTACCCGAAGTGGTTGGCGGCTATCGGAATCTTGGGTGTTGCAGTCGCCTGGTTCTTGGCGTGGCGCTCGTTCGGCGGTGTGTTTGAAATGCTCGGCTAATCACCCGGTTGCTCGCACAGCGCAGATGAGAACCAACATAACAACGGTACAAAGACCAGCATTACTACCTGGAAGGAGCGGTGACGTTTATGGGAGCCACTATCGATCTCAACTCTGATCTTGGGGAAGCTTTCGGCTCATGGAAGATAGGGGATGACATCGCTCTGCTGGACATTGTGACCAGTGCGAATGTTGCTTGCGGGTATCACGCGGGTGACGCTAGCGTCATGATGGAGACCTGTGAGGCAGCTACCGCGCGCGGAATTCGCATCGGCGCACACGTCGCCTACCGTGATCTCGCCGGATTCGGTCGACGTCGCATGGACTACTCACATCGAGAATTGCGAGCCGAAACCGTATACCAGATTGGTGCCCTATCGGCATGTGCACGGGCGGTGGGTACCGAAGTTTCCTACGTCAAACCCCACGGTGCCCTCTATAACCGCATCGCAGTGGACGAAAATCAGGCCACTGCAGTGGTGGAGGCGCTCCTGCTCGCTCGCTCCACCTGCGGAGATGGGCTTGCCATTATGGCGCAGCCGGGGTCGGTCATCGAACGGCTCAGCCTCGACGCGGACCTCCCTGTGATTCGGGAAGCTTTTGCTGACCGCGCATACAACTACGACGGAACGTTAGTTTCCCGAGCGCTCGCGGGCTCGGTCATTGCAGACCCCGATGCCGTCGTCAAACGCGTCATTGCAATGGCTAGTGGGGAACCAATCGCCGCTTACGACGGTTCACCGTTGACCGTACAGGCTAACTCTATTTGTTTGCACGGAGACACCCCTGGCGCGGTCGAACTCTCCCGTAGGATTCGCCAAGGGCTCGTCGACGCCGGCGTCACCGTCGCTTCGCACGTATAGCGAGGACTCGCACACCGGACTTATCCACCGCAGTTTTTCGACCTCGCAAGAAAGAAAGGATCAGCACCGCCGTGGCCAAGATTCGCCCTATGGGAACAAACGCGCTGCTTATCGACTATTCATCATCGGCCAATCCGTTGGCGAAGGTACTTCGTGCACACTCTGCTGCAGCCGAGATCGAGGGACTTGTTGACAGGGTACCCGCAGCCCAAACGCTCCTACTTCGCTTTCGCGGTCCGGCTCGTCGATACCTCAGCGCAGTCGAAACCGCGCTGCAGGGCAACAATACGCAGAGGCACACCGTCGACAAGCGAAAGACAGTGACGATTCCCGTTCACTATGATGGCGCGGACCTTGAGTCTTTGGCACAAAGCCTTGGGACGAGCCCCCAAGCGTTAATTGATTGGCACTGCGAGCGCCCTTGGACGGCCGCGTTCGGTGGATTTGCGCCGGGCTTTTATTACATGGTGCGGGGGAGCGGTCAGGGATGGCCAGAGCCGCTTGATATTCCCCGCCTTGCGACGCCGCGTACCCGAGTTCCCAAGGGCTCTGTCGGACTTGCAGGCCAATTCGCAGGGGTGTATCCCATCGATTCGCCCGGTGGTTGGCAACTCTTGGGGCATACAGATGTGGAGATGTGGGACTTAAATCGGCCCAATCCGGCGCTGCTTGAGCCCGGGGTTGAGGTTCAATTTGAGGCGACTTCTACGGCGAGTGCGGCGTAGAAAAGGGTGCGGAAGAGATGAAGAATTCTATCGAGATTATTCGACCCGGTATTTTGACGACTATTCAGGATTGGGGCCGTGCTGGGCAAGGGAGCTTGGGGGTGAGTACCTCCGGTGCGTTCGACCGCGAGTCCGCGGCAGCTGCTAACCGGATGGTTGTCAACGATGAAAACCTCGCTGTGCTTGAATGCGTCGTCGGCGGGTTGGAGTTCCAAGTAGCGGAGGGGGCAATTATCTCCTTTGCAGGAGCCCACGGTGAGGTGACCGTCGAGCAGGATGGCAAGGTCATCAAGACCTCGATGAATAGCCGAATTGTGGTCGGGGCGAAGGCAATTGTGCGGCTTGGTACCTTCGATGCAGGTCTTCGCGGGTATGTCGCGATTCGAGGGGGCATCGATGTCGCGGAAGTGCTGGGGTCGCGGTCATACGATACGCTCGGCAAGCTCGGCCCAGCGCCTTTGCAGGCTGGTCAGGTTTTGCAGGTCGGCGACCCGGAGTATTCGACGGGGTCGTCAATCGCAATTTATCCCGCGCCTCATTGGTCGAGCGAGGCTGCGCGCCTAGATGTTGTTCCTGGTCCTCGGGCGGACTGGTTTACGTCGGAAAGCGTCAATGATTTCTTTCACGAGACATGGACCGTGACGCAAGAGGCCAACCGCGTCGGACTTCGGCTGAGTGGGACTACTCTTGAGCGCCAGGTCACCCATGAGTTGCCAAGCGAGGGAATGGTTCCCGGTGCGATACAAGTGCCCGCATCGGGGCAGCCGATTATTTTCGGTCCTGATCATCCGGCGACGGGGGGATATCCGGTCATTGGTGTGCTGACGGAGCCGTCATTGTCGAGAGCCGGGCAATTGGTGCCCGGCGCGAAGGTAAAATTCCGCCGGGTGCGGGCGGCATAGGTCTGCGGCGTCATCCTGCGCTATGGTGCGCCACAACGTCTGCCAGCTGTCAGAGTCGCACAGCACTCCGCAGTAAAATCAGGCACCATGATTGAGCGAGCTTCTTTTTCCGACCTCAGCGCGACCGATGCGTATGCCATCTCGGCGCTGCGTACCGACGTGTTCTATCTTGAGCAGTCCTGTGAGGAGCCGGAAATGGATTGGCGCGACCTGGAAGATACCGCAGAGCACTATTTCATCCGCGACGACAATGACTCCCGCAAGATTATTGCGTACTTGCGTGTAATTGACACGCTCGATGAGTACTCGTCGAGCTACCCGCGCACCATCGGCCGAGTTGTCGTCGATGCTGCGAGCCGGGGTAGGGGGTTGTCCTCGAAACTGCTGCAGCAGGTCATCGCTGACCACCCGGATACGGGGCTAATTCTGCATGCCCAGACGCAGGCGAAAGGTGTGTACGAAAAAGCCGGCTTCCATGAGGTCGGGGAGACCTTCATGGAAGCCGGCATTGAGCACATCACCATGGTTCGTGATGCAGCCCGTGGCGAAGCCTAGGAATTAATCGCCTAGACTCCGGTTTGTACGGCGTTGCTTACTTTCGGGTTTAAGCGTTGACCTTCGAATCCGCCAGGATGCGATTCAGGGAGTCGATGCTGGCCTTCGCATCGCCGATAAGCATGTCGGTGTTTTCGTTGAAGAACAGCGGGTTCTGCACGCCCGAGTAGCCCGAACCCATCGACCGCTTGAGAACAATCACGCGCTCAGATTCCCACACCTTCAGCACCGGCATACCCGCAATCGGGGAGCCCGGCTGCTCTGCCATCGGGTTGACGGTGTCATTTGCGCCGATGACCAGGGTGACATCCACATCAGCGAAATCATCGTTGACCTCGTCCAGCTCCAGCACGATGTCGTAGGGAACCTTGGCCTCTGCCAACAGCACGTTCATGTGACCCGGCAGGCGGCCAGCGACTGGGTGGATACCGAAGACCACTTCCTTGCCGGCGTCACGCAGATTACGGACCAGGTCAGCAACAGCGTACTGAGCCTGTGCCACAGCCATACCGTAGCCCGGAGCGATGAGAATCTTGTCTGCGTCACGCAGAATCTCGGAGGTGTCCTCGTGGCTGACCTCGGTGTGGGAGCCTTCCACGGCGCTTCCCGACGAAGCCTCGGAGCCAAAGCCACCCAGAATAACGTTGGCAAAGGAGCGGTTCATGGCCTCACACATGATGTACGACAGGTAGGCGCCGGAGGAACCAACCAGCGCACCAGTGATGATGAGCAGCGGGTTGCCAAGCATGAGACCGGTGAAAGCAGCGGCCCACCCGGAGTACGAGTTCATGATGGACACGACAACCGGCATGTCGCCGCCACCGATGGCGATGACCAGGTGCCAGCCCAAGAACAGGCCCAAAGCAGTCACAGCAACCATACATGCCCATGCGATGGTGCCGCCCTCGGTGCCGGTTGCGATGAAGACAGCCAGGAGAACCAGAGTGACCACCAGAATGGCAATGTTCAGAGCATTGCGGCCCGGCAGCAGCAGCGGCGAGCCCTTGATTTTCTCAGACAGCTTCAGGCCTGCGACGATGGAGCCAGTGAAGGTCACAGCGCCGATGAAGACGCCAATGTAGACCTCGCCGAAGTGGAATTTCAGGGCATCGGGGGCGACATCTTCGGCGAAGATGTAAGAGTTGAAGCCGATGAAGATAGCGCCGAGTCCGACCAGACCATTGAACAGTGCAATCAGCTGCGGCATACCAGTCATGGCAACGCTGCGTGCGCGGGTGATACCGATGACACCACCGATGCCGATAGCGACAGCGATGAGAATCAGGGTAATCAGCGGGGAGAAGTGAGTATCCGGCTTGGTGTCAGCGGTGACGAGTGCCTGAAAGATGGCAATGACAACGGCGACGGCCATGCCGGCAATACCGAAGGCGTTTCCGCGGCGAGCGGTCTCCGGCTTGGACAGGCCCGAGAGGGCAGCGAGGAACAGGACAGCGGCGACAATGTAGCCGACGTTGGACAGGCGGTAGGTCCAGTCCAGAAGCAAAGCAGTATCAATGCTAGCCATGAGACTTTATGCCTCCTCTTTCACGAACATGCCAAGCATGCGGTCGGTGACGGCGAAACCGCCGAAGATATTGATGGAGCTGACCACGATGGCCGCGAACGCGAGACCGGAAACCAGCAGGTTGGAGCTTCCCACCTGGAGAATCGCACCCACCAGAACAATGCCGGAAATCGCGTTGGTCTCAGACATCAGAGGTGTGTGCAGGCGCGGCGTGACCGCAGAGATCACGTAGAAGCCAAGCACGATAGCCAAGGTGAGAACCATGAAGTTGGCGCTCACGCTGTGCGGCGCGCTGAGCATAACCACAATTGCCAGCAATGCCGTCAGGCCCAAAGCAATCTTCGAACCCAGGCCCGATCCCATGAAGGAAACCTTCTCCGGCGCATTCTCTTCTAATGCAGCCTGCTGAGCCTGCTGTTCCTGCAGCGGGGCAGCAGGGGTGACAGCGACCTTGATTGGCGGTGGTGGCCAGAGAATCTCAGCTCCGGTAGCGCCGGCACCATTCTGTGGGCGAGCCTTTGTCACCGTGATGCCACGGATAATCTCGTCCTCGAGATTGAGAACTGGAGAGCCATCCTTTTCTGGCGTAATCAGCTTGAACAGGTTGAAAATGTTCTGGCCGTACAGCGACGATGCCTGTGCGGGCAGACGTCCTGCAAGGTCGGCGTAACCGATGATGGTCACCCCGTTGTCAGTGACAATGGTCTTACCTGGAACGGTCACCTCGCAGTTACCGCCACCGGCGGCAGCCATGTCGACGATGACGCTGCCCGGCTTCATAGCTGCAACATCGGCAGCAGTCAGCAGCAGCGGAGAGCGGCGGCCCGGGATATTCGCGGTGGTGATGACAATGTCAGCTTGCGCGGACTGCTCGGAGTAGAGTTTCGCGGCAGCGGCAGCCTGATCATTGGTCATTTCCTTGGCGTAGCCATCTTCGGACTTCTCAGTGGCGGCCGGAATCGGGATGAACTCTGCACCCATCGATTCGACCTGTTCACCGGCTTCAGGGCGCAGGTCTGTTGCCTTGACAATCGCGCCCATAGAGTTGGCGGTACCGATTGCGGCAAGTCCGCCGACACCAGCGCCGATGACGTAAACGGTAGCTGGCGGCATCTTGCCTGCGGCAGTCACCTGACCAGTGAAAAGGCGACCATACGCAGCAGCCGCTTCGACTACTGCGCGGTAGCCACCGATGTTGGCCATCGACGACAGCACGTCCATCGACTGCGCCCTGGAAATACGGGGAACCGCATCCATAGCAAGGGCTGTGATGTTGCGGTGCGCGAGCTCTTCGACCATCTCGTCGTTACGCCCTGGCGCAAGTCGGCTAATCAGCATGGCACCGTCGTTAAGCAGTGCACGGAACTGCTCCGGCGGAGTGTCGAGCGTTACGACGATATCGCTGTGCCAGACAGACTCGTCGACAATGGTGGCGCCGGCGGATTCGTAGTCCGCGTCGGTGAACTTAGCAGCCAGGCCGGCGTCAGCCTGCACGGCGACCTCGTAGCCAAGCTTGACAAGTTTGCCGACGGTCTCCGGGGTCGCAGCCACAATTGTTTGCTGGGGATCGGGTTCTAAAGGGATGCCGATTCTCATTGTGGGAGTTCTTTTCTGTTCGGGGGTTTTATTAAGGGCCATGCACACTCGGTTGTCGGTTAACAGTGAGCGTGGGCGTGACCGCTTTCTCCTTGGTGTCAATAAGGTATGCGCTGGTGGGGAGGCAGCGGAGGCGTTTGTGGAAAAAGGTAATAAAAATATGTGGGTAACGGTGGTGAGGTGGGGTTTCTGAATTTGTGCACTCTTAGAAAGGGGGTAGGAAATGGGGGTAATAGTGCTAATTGTGGGCAAGAGTGAACATTTGTAGCGGCCTGAATGATTGTTTGAGGGGTGAAGTATGGGGGAGGATGATTCTGTCTTTACGTACGTATTTACGCATTAGGTAGATTCGTATTCCAAGGTTTTTGGCAAGAGTTAAGGAAAACGATGATTGGTTCACTAAGTGCCGCCGGAAAGACCGTGTCGGCATCCCTCCGAGGGCAAGGGCGTACGTTCTCGAAGGTGGTTGCTCTCTCGCTCGCAGCTGGTGTAGTTCTCGGCGGACAGGTACCAGCGCAGGCGGCACCGCGCATTGGTCAGTTACCGGACATCACTGCACGCGAAAGCACTATTGACTACCAGAACTCGGAAACCGTGGACAAAATTGGCGGTGGTCTGGTGGATGTCATGGGTGGCGTGAACCGTGTCATTTCCGGTGGCGAAAGTGGCCATATCACCGAGCCGTTCGCCCCAGAGGCGGGGCAGCTGCGCAAGGAGTTCGGAGCGATGGGCTCCCATCCAGTTGCCGCAACCCGCGAAGCAATGCCATGTGATGGTGTCGTCTACACCATCTATAACCGCGTACTGCGGGACCTCCACGGTCTCCACGGCACCACCGGCTGCTATGACGTATTGCCTGAATCGGCCAACGCCTCCCCAGTTGGCGCACAGCTTATCTACCCGGCGGATATTGACTCGATGGAGTCTGCGCCACTGATGGTTCTCAGCCCTGGCATTGGTACTGAGCCGGGTATGTACGACGCGCAAGCGCGACTCTATGCAAGCCACGGATACGTCGTGGCCCTTGGCTACAACTTCACCAACTGGTTCGCGCCACAGATGGTGCTGGCAGCTTCAGTTGCCGCAGCGGCCAATGAGGACGAGTCCACACCACTTGCAGGCAAGATCGATTTCTCCCGCACGATGCTGGTCGGGCACTCTGCGGGTGGTGGCTCCGCAATCTTCCTGAACAACAGGATGGATAAAGCCTTCCAGGCTGCGGGTATCGATATGGTCACCCGCGGTCTGGTCGCCATCAACCCAGGGCCTTCCGACGCTGGACTAATCTCCACACCGCCGGAGATTCCAAGCCTGGTGGCCATTGCGGAGCACGAGGACATCGTTCCTTTTGATGCGGATCGACGTGGTTACCGCGATGCTGAAGGGCCCGCCTGGGAAGCGGTAGTCACCGGTTCCTACCACGGCACCTACCTGGATGATCCGTCCAAGAATGTGTTTGGCTCGCTGGTGCTGTCCTTTAGTGAGTATGTGCTCGGCGGAACGAGTCGAGCAAAGGCCGTCTATGAGGGTGCTAACTACGGCCTGGCTACTGACTCCGAGCTCAAGGACGTTCAGCGCAAGGGCGTTTAGAGCTGGCTACTCCATCGACTCTGGAATCAGCTTTGCCGCGGCCTCGGCGATTGCCTTACGCTGTGCTTTCGTGAGCTGATTGCCGTTGAGATAGTCGTTGGCCCAGAGTCCATCGGAAATCATTTGGACAACGTAGGCCATGCAGGCTTGCTCATCGGTGGCAATCTGTTCTACCGGCGGATTCCACCGGCGCAAAAGGCGCGTCCAGATCTCGCGCAGCTCCGGTTCGGCGGCAGAGTCGATGGACATGAGTAGCTCGGCCCTCGTTGCTGTATCCAGCGAGACCTGGAGGTTTGCGCGTAGGCGGTTGGCGGGGGATACCTCCTCCGCAGGCCCACCCGCGGCTTCGATAAGCTCGTCTTCCCATAACTGCGCCATGTGCTCATGGACGCTGCGAATCATGTCTTCGCGGGAGGGGAAGTGGTAAATCAACCCTGATTTACTCATTCCGCATTGAGTTGCGACATTTTCGTAGGTGACCTCGGAAAAGCCGTTTGTCTCGATAATCTCAACGATTGTGTCGAGAATGGCAGTGCGCTTACTCGTGCGCATATTCAGTCTCCTTCGGGTTGCCGCGAAATGCCACCGCAGTCGCAATCGCTGCAATGACAGCAACGACAGCCAGGATAATCAAAATGGCCAGGTAGGAACTGTCGAGGCCGGCGCGGGCGCCGTCGTTAAGCGCTGGCGTGTGAAGTGCATCGGTGAGTGAGATGCTGGCGTCGACAGGCGTGAACAAGGCGTAGAACATGGGCAGGAGGCTGCCTGTGATTGCGACGGTGATTAGTGTGCCAAATTCGTAGGACACGGATTCCATCGCCGCCGCCATACCGGCCTTTGACCTCGGGGCTGAGCCGATAATCGCGGTCGACGACACCGACATCACAGAACCTGCGCCCGCGCCGAGCAGTATCAATCCTGCGATCATGAGCGGGAAATTGCCCGAGGAAACACCGTAGTACATGCCTGCCAGGCCGATGGCGTTGAGGAGGAATCCGCCGGTGATGAGTGTGCGGAAACCCACTCGATGCAGCACCATGCCGCCGATGACACCAACTGGCAAGGACGCCAGTGCTGCGGTGGCAACTAGCAAGCCCGCGTCGAGTGGTGTGTATCCGACGGAAATCTGGAAGCGTTGCGTCGTCATCAATTCGGCGCCTGCCAGGACAAACATGGCAAGCGCGGCTGCCAGCACGCCACCGGAAAACATCCGCGAACGGAAGACGGAGAAGTCGATGAGGGGTTCAGCGAGACGTGTCTGACGACGCTGAAACAGTACCGCGCCCACTAGCCCGCAGGCGATAGCTGCGACGATGACGGTGGAGGAGCGATGGCCAGCGAGTTCCTTAATGAGCGAGACCAGGCCCAGCATGGCCAGCATCGCGTAGAGGCTGGTGAGAAAATCCCAGCGCTTGGCTGGGTTGGGCTGATTCGGCGGAGCAAAAATCAGCGTGCCAATGATTGCGAAAATTACTACAGGGATGTTGATAAGGAAGATTGAGCCCCACCAGAAGTGCTCCAATAGGAAACCGCCAACGACGGGGCCAGCGGCGGCACCCAGTGTTGCCGTGGCAGACCAAATGCCAATAGCTGTGGCAAGTTCACGAGGGTGGCGGAAGGTCTCACGTAGCAGTGCGAGGGTCGCCGGCATCATGGTCGCGGCGCCCAGTCCTAGACAGCCACGGGCGATGACCAGCGCCCAGGCGTGCGGCGCAAAGGCCGCGGCCAGGGATGAGAAGCCAAAAATTGTCAGGCCCACAAGAAACATCTTGCGGTGACCGATGCGGTCGCCCAGGGTGCCTGTGCCGAGGAGGAGTGCGGAGATTACCAGTGGGTAGGCGTTGATGATCCACAGGCCCTCCAACTCGGTTGTGTGGAGCTGCTCGCGCAGAACCGGCAGAGCAGTGTAGAGCACCGAGTTATCTATGCCGATGAGTAGTAGGCCGGCGCTGATGATAGCGAGGAAGATCCACCTGTGGGTGACTGAAGTGGGCGGAGTAGCCCTCGTGGAAGCGGCGTGGTCGGTACCTGTCATTCCAGTAACTGTAACGAACGTTCGGTTTAGTTACAACTTCTGAAGAGTGCCGATTTAGGTTTAAAACTTCAAGAAAAGTAAGCCAATCCCGCACAAGGAGCCGGTGAAAAAGTGTCTAAGTTGCAGGCGTTGTTGAGGTGCGAATTCACGGACGCCGTTCGATCCGTTACCGTGATGGTGTCCCCCTCACGGGGCGCGGTCACCGTGCCCG
>NZ_KV836296.1:0-210 GCF_001838325.1 Corynebacterium sp. HMSC074C05 | reverse complement strand
TAAGCATCTCGTAGATCACGCGATGCTTATCCATCATCGAGACCTTCGGGCAGTGCGATTGGTGCTGGATCGTAATTCCGGCTTGTCGCGCCCACCGCCTGACAGTTGGTGCGGGGATCGCTAAATCGCGCCCTACCGCGCTTGCTGATGCCCCGTTGGCAATGTGTTGAAGCGCAATGGGTTTGATGGCACTGTATTTCGATTGGCGGG
>NZ_KV836295.1:310629-403272 GCF_001838325.1 Corynebacterium sp. HMSC074C05 | reverse complement strand
CGAAAACATTTCCCCCACATCAGCCAACCAGACAACAACCGCCTGGCCACGCTGACCTTCGAATACATTACACACACGCCCTTATTTAAGCGAATCCGCTGGTAGAACCATGAAAAAATTCACTTTAGTTAACCCCGTACGCCAAATCAGAGACTTCCTACGGCTCGGTCGCTACTTGTCAGCAACTCAGCAACCGACCAATTACTTAGTCAGAGCCGCCTTGTCACCTGCGAGTCGTCGCCAAGCAGTGGCAGACGCGACACCCATCAGCGCACCCGCCCCCAGAAACACGCTGCCTGCACCCATCGCGGTAGCACCCACACCAGCAACCGGCGGCAGGATGACCTGCGCCAAGCGGTTACCCATCAGCCGGATGGACAACGCCTGAGCACGCACCTCGGCATCCACCAGGGAGCTCACCCACGTCATAGACATAGGCATGACAAAGCCCCACGCCAAGCCACAGATACCAACTGCGATAACCATCAGCCACGCACTCTGTAGCCACGGCATTGCCAAAAGCGGCATGACACCGGCACAAACTGCAATGATAAGGACCCGATTGCGATTAGCTTTGCGCAAAACAGTCGGCATGAGGGCTCGGGAAATAATCGCAAGACCACTACGCGCACCAAGGATCGCCGTCACCTCGGCAACACTAAAGCCCAGTTCACGTCCCAGCACCGGCACATATGCCGTCAACAGGTCAATGGCTACGATGACCGCAATTGAGACAGACATAGCGCTGGACATGCCATCGATACGCAGGATGCTTAAGACCGATGCGCCACTGGCTTCGGCCTGCGCCAGCCGCCTCTCCTCCATCCGGCTGCGGTCGCTAAGAGTCGACGCCGGAGAATACTCAGTTGAGCTAGCAGCTTGCACTTCGGCGGCTGCATTTGCTTCGTGCCGTCGATAAGCAGTTGCGACCGGCCAGCCGATGACCAGGGCGACCGCACCGATTCCCGTCATCGTCCAGAGCGCGGAAGTGGTGGCGGTCATGGCGCTGCCGTCGTGGTTGGGAGTGAGCAGACCCGCACCGACGATGCCGAGGAACTGCCCGACGGAGATTCCAAGCGTGAAGTATGCAAAGAGGCTATCAAGCCCGGCGACGCCGCCACGCAGGTGCGAAACCATGCCTTGAGCGGCGATGAGCGTGGTCATGTGGGCAAAACCCAGGGCCACGTAGCCGGTCAGAAGAATAGGTAGGTTCGGCGAGAGCGACATTACTGCTGCAGCGATGACGGTGGCGACGAGACCGGAGTACATGACTTCGGTGGCACGATGGCTGTCGACAAGCTTGCCGGCGGGAAGCGCAATAATAAGAGGTACAAGTGAAAATGCGGCAGTGAACCAACCGACGGTGGCGGCGGAACCGCCAAAATCGAGGACTCGCCAAGAAAGCAGCACGCGACCGCCGTTGAAAACCGCTTGCCCCAACACAGTAATGAGAACCAATAGGCCGAACCAGCGTCTCATACCTGTTTGTAACTCCCCTTCTCCTGTGTGGTCGCACTCTTCGCGGGGCGATTTCTTTGCACGTCAATACCTAAATTGATCGGTGCTTTCTCGTCGGCTCGCACTTCTGCCAACCCGCGAAGAACGGTCAAAGCAATGCGGCTTATTAAGAATAGTCCCTGAAGTTAAACATGTTTAGCGCATAGAATGAATTATTCGGGCATCCTTGTCGATGTAACCGGTTTTCTTATTTAGTTAATAAAGAATCAGGAATTAGGAGCCATGCTTGAACGCACATTGGTGTTCGTCGATACGTCATATTTACTGGCGAGCTTTTACAACTCGTGGGAAACCGGAGCCCGCGGGCAATTAGAAATCGACCTTAGAGAAGTAGTTAGTGTCCTTGACCGAATGATTAACCAGCAGCTGAACCAGCCAGTTCAGCGGCAACTTTGGTACGACGGCATCCCGGAGTCGGGGCCGCATCGTTACCAGCGCTCACTGCGCACGATTGATGGTGTGCAGCTGCGCGCAGGTCAGCTCATTGAATGGGGTGACCGACGGACGCAGAAGGCCGTCGATACGCGACTCGTCGCAGACATGGTTGTCGCCGGCCTGCGCAACCAAGTTTCCGATATCGTGCTGGTCTCGGGCGATGCGGACATGCTGCCCGGCGTCGCTGAGGCTTCGGCCGCCGGTGTGCGCGTGCATCTCTACGGCTTCGGCTGGGACTCCATGTCCGGTGCACTTCGCCATGCCTGCGATTCGACGACAATCCTCGATCCCCGCGAGGACTTCGCCGACGCCATGCAGCTCAATGTCCTCGAGGGCCCAATCCCACCGGTCGTCCGCACGAATAAGCCGCTGGGCGATGCCGAACCAATCGAAGATCTCGGTGCCACCTGTGTACCGGATACGCGCATCACTCCTCCGGGCGAGGACTCGCTTGACGACGGCACGGAGAACACTCCCTCCGCTGCCGACGGTGATGTTGCTTCGCCGGAGGCCGGCTCTCCGGAGGTTCCGCAGGACCAGCGCGTTGTGCCATCCCCCACAGCTGACCGCGACTCCGACTGTCGCAGCGAAGACAATGCCGCAGCCACGCCGACGGCCAAAGCCGACTCGCCGAAGTTCAACGAGGTCGAGCACGCGGCCAAGATGGGTGCCCGGGAAATCCCGGCGCAGGCTGAGCACCGCGCTGAGGTAGAGCGCACCGGCGGTTTGGAAGCTACACAGGTGGATTCCGCTGCTTCGGGCGTTTCGGCTGACTCGCCAACACAGCAAACGCAACCAACTCAGCCAGCACAGCCTTCTCCAGCGGCCATGCCCGGCGCAACAGTCAACACTGGCAGTGGGGCTGGTAACGACACTGCGAACAACACCGGAGCCGAGAATGCAGGCGCGTCTGCCTCCGATTCCGCGTCGTCGACTGCAACCGGCAGTGGGGAGTCGGCGACGGAGCCGTCGGCAAGCGAAGACGGTGCCAACGCGAGTACACCGAAACCAAGCCCGCGGCCGAACCCTTCGATGATGGCGCCAAGGAGGAAGCTGCGTAGTCGGTACGTGCCCCTGCCCAACGAAGTGTGGGCATCTGCGGGTTTCCAGACGCCGTTCGATGTGGGACAGCAGTACGCGAACTGGTGGTACGAGAATATTGCGAACGAGCAGGCGCGCGATAGTGCCCACTTGCTCTCTGGTGGTGGGCTGCCGCCGGACATTGATCGTCCGCTGCTGCAGTTTGCGTGCGAAACCCTGCACGAATACACGCTGACGGAGACGCAGCGCGTCAATCTGCGCGATGGTTTCCACGCCGGTATCCGCGGGGTGCTGCTCGCGCGGAAGAACGGTGAATTGGAGAAGTAGCGCGCTTCACGGCTTCGGCAGTTTCGACGGCTTCAGCACTGCCGGCGCTACTGTCGCTGCTGGTGCGGCTGACGCGAGAAAGTGTCGGGGTTTATGGCATTTTAGGGTGGTTTTTCCCGCTCAAACTGCCATAAACCCCGACACTTTCTTGTTGGCGATTGTTGGCAACTGGTGAAGGCTACTTCGCTTCGTCTCCGTCCGTTGTGGTGTCCTCAACGGCCTCGGCGGCCTCGGCGGACTCCAGCTCGCCGGCATTATCCTTCGCGGCAGAACCGGATTCGAGAGCAGCGCTTTCATTATTCATCTGGGCACGAATTTCGGCCAGACGCATGTCGGCAGCGGCATCGCGAGTCGAAGTCTCGATCTCAGCCATGCGACCTGCTTGTGAGGATTCCGCGAGCTCCTGAGCGCCCAACGCATTGGCGTAGCGGCCTTCAATCTTCTCACGGACCGAATCCAAAGTCGGCACATTCGGATCCTCGGAAATACCCTGCATGCTCTGGAGAGTCTTCGACGCGGTCTCTTGCATCTTGGCCTGATCCGCCTGCGACTCCAGCTTGCGGATATCCTGCTTAATCTGCTCGTAGCGAGCCTGCGACTGCTGCGCCTGACGCTGTGCCTCCTCAGCAGCAGATACGGCCTGCTGGTGGAGCTGCGTAGTATTTTCCAGCTCCTTTTCAACATTCACCAGCTGGGTGGCAAACACCTCAGCAGTGCTTTCCATCTTCTGTGCAGTGGCCTCATCGCCCTTGGCACGAGCCTGATCCGCGTTGGCGAGTGCCTGGCGGGTGTTCTCGGTAATCTTGTCACGCTCAGAGGTCAACCGCCCCAGCTGCATTTCCAGCTGATTGCGGTTGCCGATGATAGCTGCAGCCTGACGCTGAATCTCCTGATGGCGCTGACGCTCGGCCTCAGCTGCCTGTGCAATCTGAACCTTCGGATCCGCATTGTCTTCGATTTTCTTATCAAACGAAGACATCATGTACTTCCAGCCCTTGGCAAATGGATTAGCCATGCAAATCCAACCTTCCTCAACATATGCGGAATAACTAATCGGAACCGAGAAGATTCCATCTCTTAAAAAATTGTACGTGAGCTAGCTCGCTCTCTCTCGGCAAACGGAAAGAGCTGGTTACCGACAAGCAAGACTCCCCCAGAGTTGTAAACTCTCTAAACATGGTTCATTGCCCTCAACGCGCGTACCGCGGACTTGCCGCGAGTCTCGCCGCGGTAATTACTCTGTCAGCAACTGCGCCGCTGGCTAACGCGACAGTCACCGCAACTGCTGACTCCACCAATACCGGCGCATTTTCGCAGGTAGTCGTCGCAGCTCCATCCTCAACGGAGCCGACTAAGCCCTCCGACGCAAAAACCAAGAAGACCACCGAAAAACCAGCAGGAAAGGCTCCCGAGAAGCACACAGGGAAAACCGCGGAGAAGTCGGCGGAACAGTCGGCAGAGAAGTCGGCAGAGAAAACCTCTTCAACGACATCGGAAACGTCCTCAACGGAGCCGTCGGAAAGCACTGCGAAAAGTGAGCCGAAGGCGTTTCCCCCACTTGTGCCAAGGGCGAATACCCAGTGGGGCCTTGGCGTCCAAACTCGTCTCGACCAGGTGACCGAGAAGTTTGATGCTAAGGGCGGCATGCTCGGCATGGGCATCCTGGATCGCCAGACCGGTGAGTTCATCTGCAACGCACACTGTGATGATGTTTTTCGCCTCGCCAGCCTGATGAAGGTATTCATCGCCGATGTCGTGGCCTACTCCAACTACACACAGCCGAAGAAGGGCGAGATCGTCGCTGGCCAGGGCGATATGCCGGTTGAGGGCAACCCTGATGCCATGCTGCGCGACGACATGATTCGATACTCCAACAATGAAGCAACTGACGAGCTGTGGGATTCCTACGGCGGTGTACGCATCGTTGACAATGTCCGGCAGCGCTACGGCCTGTCGGATAAGACCGTCGGCTCGCCTATGTGGGGAGCCACCACTAGTACGCCAGCCGACATGGTCGCCTACTTTGACCGCATGCTGAGCGAAGAAGGCGGACTGAGCGACACGGAGACCAAATACATGCGTCAGCTGATGTACTCACTGCCGCGTTACTCCTACGGCGATGCAGACCAGAACTTCGGTCTGCGTGCAGCGCTACCGAAGGAAACGATTGCCAACAAATCCGGTTGGTACGAAGAGCAGCACACCACTGCCGGGTTCCTTGGCGACGATGACCGTTACGCTATCGCGGTTCTGGGCAAAAACCTGACCGCCAACGACCTCACCGAAGCTGTCAAGCACGTGTTCCCGAGCGGGCAGGTTCTGCCAACAGGTGAGAAGGAGACAAAGCATGCCCGCACCAGCGCACCACTGTCGATTGAGGAGGACTCAAACAAAGTCGCTCCAGCCCTGTGGGCACTAGTAGCGGCACTCGCTGGCTTTGGTATTGGCTGGCTCATTCGTGGCCAGCGCGCGGACTAGATACAAAAAGTCCCCGCGGGCTTGAGGCGCGGGGGCTTACGCGGCAGTGCTCTAAGTTGGAAAACGCACAGTATGCGGACTAAACCGCAGAATTTACTCGGTAGCGCTATCCTGTGCGGCCTGCTCGGCAATCTGCGCACGGACATCATCCATGTTCAGCTCCGAAGCCTGGCCAACCAGGTCGCTCAGAGCGGTCTCAGGCAGCACACCAGAGTGCTGGAACAGCAGGATTCCCTCGCGGAAAACAAACAGCGTCGGAATCGACTGAATGCCCAGGGCGGCCGAAACCTCCTGGTTGGCATCGGTGTCCAGCTTTGCGAACACTACCTCTGAGTGCTTCTCCGAAGCCTTCTCATAAATCGGGGCGAACTGGCGGCACGGACCGCACCAGGATGCCCAGGCATCAACGAGCACAATGTCGTTGTTCTGAATAGTCTCAGCGAAAGTCTCGTTCGTAATATCAACAGTTGCCATGGGTCTAACTCCTCTTACTCTTTAACGTCGTGTTCTAACTTCACGTTCTTTACGTAGGTTTTTACCCGTTAGTTCCCCACAACGCACGCGGGGGTCAATTCATTCCCGCCGGGTTCGCGGGGACGTCGTAAAGCGGCGCGTGCTAGTGGTTGATGCGGACAGTGTTGGCCTGTTTACCCAGGCCATCGATGGTGATGATCATTTCCTGACCATCCTGAAGGTAGGTCTGCGGGCTCATGCCGTGGCCAACACCCGCCGGCGTTCCCGTAGAGATGACATCGCCCGGGTTCAGCTGCACGAACTGTGAGATGTAGGCGATTAACTTCGCCGGGGAGAAAACAAGGTCCGCAATCGGGGCATCCTGGCGCAGCTCCCCGTCGACGTATGTGCGCACCCGTGCGGAGTCCGCATCGAAAGCATCGGCTGTGAGCATCCACGGGCCGAAAGCACTGGCGCGCTGCAACGTCTTCCCCTGTAGCCACTGCGCGGTGGCGTACTGGAAATCGCGCTGGGTGAAGTCATTCATAATCGCGTACCCAGCGATAGCGTCCTGCGCCTGCTCCTCCGACACCCGCAAGCAGGTCTCGCCGACGATAACCGCGAGCTCGCCTTCATAATCGAGCTTTTCCGCGCAGGCCTCCGGCACTCGGATATCATCCTTCGCACCGGCGACGGCATCGGCAAACTTCGCGAATAGCGTCGGCACCTCGGGGCGCTGGTGCCCCATCTCATCGATGTGGGCGGCATAGTTCAGGCCGACGCAGACGATCTTGCCCGGCCGCGTGATCAGCGGTGCGAACGCCCACGCGCTCTCCGCCATGACGTTGTCAGGGTTGTTCCCCGCCTCCGCCAAGAGTTCTTCCGCTTCACGACGCCACGTTGGCCGCGCTAACACATCTCCGAGACAGTGGTCATCAAAAAGGACCGCTACGCCGTCGCCGAGAACAGCGGCGCGGGTTGCACCCTGGTATCGCAACGTTGCTAGACGCATGGCTTTCTCATTTCTTCATGGCTATTCTCTGTGTCACTTCTGCCGCCTGATCGGCTCTCGGTTCCACGCTACCGCCTTGTTGAGCTGAATTAGGAAGCAGGTTCGCTCTTAGGCTGCCGCGGAGCCTCGCCTTCAGGCTGGGAGGGAAGATTCTGGCCGTGCTGAAGAGCACGCTGTCCCGGCGTAGTCATGCGAACTACCCAAGCAGGACGGACGAAGAGCCATCCGGCACCGATGGCAAGCAGCAACCTGTGCAGACCGAGACACAGCATCGCCGCGATGATGGCCACCAGCGGCGTCATGATGACCAAGTGTGGGTCCTTCGACAGGATGAGGTCGCAAATAATCATGACCACAACCAACATTGGAATGTGCATGAGGAAGATAGGCAGCGTTCGACCGCCAACCTTTTCAAAGGGCACAACTAGGCGAGTGTTCTGCAGCATCGCCATGACATTGATTGCAGCCAGTGCGCCAGTGGTGGACAGGTACACGCGAGTGAAGCCGACGTTGCCTTCGTTAAAGCTCGCGTAGTTCGCCTGCACCCAGATTGCCACCGACAGGAAAGCCGTCAGCGTCACTAGCAGTGAGAGGCCGCTGCGACGCTGTGCCATCCGGAAGATCCAGGGCGCACCGTACATGCCCAGCACATAGAAGAACAGCATCTTGCTGACAAAGTCCCATGACCAACTGGATGAGGCAAAAGGCGCCCATGCACTAATGAGGCCTGAAACGATGAGCTGAATCACCGGATGTACCCAGCGGAATGCTCGTGTGAGAATTGCAAATAGCGCCAGCGCCCACAGGAACCACAGGTAAGAAGTTGGCTCGATGCCCGCGTGAAGCGTGTTGTAAATTCGCGGCCCCCACGCGCTGTGGTCCGTAATCGGCGGCGGAGACACGATGCCATCGGCATCCACGTGCGTATATGGCATGAGGAAAAGCACGAAGTCACGCAGTGGAACCCAAATCACGTAGAGATAGACCATCACCCAGATTCGGCGATTGGCCAACTTATGCCACGACTCCTTGAGTGCCTTGCCGGCGAACAGACCAGATAGCAGGAAAAACAGCGGCATACGGATTGGTCCGAGGAAGAAGTTAATCCCCGCCCACTGCGCCGTGTAGTAACCGTGCGCTTGCAGCTCTGTGATGGCATGGCCAAGCACAACTAATAGAATGCACAGCCCCTTGGCCGCATCTACCCAGCCGACGCGCTGTTTCGGCGCACTCTTATGCCTTTTAGCTTTGGTCTCCGCTGCCACGGGAGCGGCAGTTGGTGACATAGTGCTTCCCCGCTTCCCGACGACTCCGCGTAACCCTCAAAACCTTCAAAACCGTCAACGCACGAAAACTCGCCCCATTGACTGTCACTCACCTTACCTAGCCACCCGGATTGCACTAATTCTGGGTGGCTAGGCGAGGCCCTAGAGAGAACCGCTGGGCTCCTCCGCCAGGTTGGCGAACCTGGAGTAGTGCAGCTGGTGGGCCACAGCAATGCTTCCGGTAGGTCCACCACGGTGCTTTGCGACGATAATATCCGCCTCACCAGCACGTTCATGGTCAGCCTCCTGCGAGTCCGGCCGGTAAATCAGCATGACGATATCGGCATCCTGCTCCAGTGAGCCCGACTCACGCAGGTCCGAGACCTGTGGCTTCTTATCTGTGCGAGCTTCCGGACCACGGTTCAGCTGCGAAATTGCAATCAGCGGTACCTCGAGTTCCTTCGCCAACAACTTGAGCTGACGGGAGAACTCCGAGACCTCTTGCTGCCTGGACTCGACTTTTTTACCCGAGCTCATCAGCTGCAGGTAGTCGACCACGATCATCTTCAGATCGTGCTTCTGCTTCAGCTGACGTGCCTTCGCGCGAATCTCCATCATGGTCAGGTTCGGCGAGTCATCAATAAACAGCGGAGCATCGCGAATCTTGTCGCCGACCTCGACCAACTTGGTCCAGTCCCGCTCATCCAGGTCACCGGAGCGCAAAGATGCCATGTTGATCTTCGCCTCTGCGGACATGATGCGCATCATGATTTCATTGCGCGACATCTCCAACGAGAAAATTGCGCTGGTCATGCCGTTGCGAATCGAGGCCGAACGCATGAAGTCCATCGCCAGCGTGGACTTACCCACACCCGGGCGAGCCGCAATAATCACCATCTGACCTGGGTGAAGACCGTTTGTCAGCTTGTCCAGGTTGGTAATCCCCGTCGGCACACCCTGCGCCAGACCGCCGTTTTGGGTAATAAGATCCAGTTCCTCCAGCGTGTCATCCAGGACATCGGCGATGGGAACGTAGTCATTCTTCGTGTTCTCACGTCCAACACTGAAGATGAGCTGCTGCGCCTCATCCACCAGCTGCTCCGGCTCCGTGTCCTCCGCGCCCGCATAGCCGATCTGGGCGATCTTCGTGCCGGCCTCTACCAGGCGACGGATTGTCGCCTTCTCCGCAACAATGCGGGCATAGAACTGCGCATTCGCCGCCGTTGGCACCAGGGAGGCCAAGGTGTGCAGGTACAGCGGACCACCGATGCGCTCCAGGTCTCCAGTTCGATCCAGACGACCTGCCAGCAAAATGGGGTCAATTTCCGAGGATTCACCGTAGAGGTGCAAAATCGCCGAGTAAATCGTCTGGTGCGCCGGTCGGTAGAAATCCTCCGGTGTCAGCTGCTCGTACACATCCGCAACGACCTCTGAGTTCAGCAGCATCGCGCCGAGCACACTCTGCTCCGCCTCGATATTGTGCGGCGGCGTGCGCTCAAAAGTCGCGCCCGCGACCGCACTCGCACGAGCGCCACGACCACGGTCTCGCTCCCAGTCCCGCGCCCCAGATCCGCTTGCCGACGATCCTTTGCCCGAGCTCTGCGAGAAGGAATACTCCTCCGGTGGCGCATCCTCTACCGGTGGTTCCGGAGGCAGCGGAACGTCATCGAAAGAATCATCGTGGGAATTTACCGAGTAGGACGACGCCTCGTCCCCTGCTCGTGAATGACCACCATCACCTACAGGCTGACTCATCGTGAGCAGCTCCTCCCCTTCTGGACCACTTAGGTGCCTTTTCAACCCTGTTACTGACTGACCGTCACATTCAATATGTCTGTTCCGACCGCCAGCACTGGACACCTGACTACCTACCGCAGTTATACCTGTTCGAGCGGATTGACGGACCTGTAAAAGTACCCTTGAAGGCCCCAGAAAACAATCTTCCACGGGGTTATCCCCGAAGTTATCCACAGCTCCTGTGGATAGGCCTGGGGAGAACATGTGCACAATCAGGAAAAGTCCAGGTGAACGGTCCGTAACCCTAAACCGCCGCTTGAATGTTAACGGGGGTAGCGGAGTTTCAACCCGAAAATATTCTATCCACGCAGGTCAGTACATATTTGCCTTAATCCTGCACAAATGTAATCCTCTGTTGCCCCTTTAGCATCGATGCTGCTCATGCGGAGATTATTAACGATGAATTAATAAAAATCTCGCGTTCTCCAGAAAAGTTATCCACGGCAGCCAGGAAAGTTACCCACAGGTTTATCCACAGCAATCATCGTTAGCCTGTGGACAAGTTGTAGATGCTCTTTCCAGCACCTGCGTAAAAGGCTTTAAGCCAGCCTTAAACCACGAAAAGCCCCGACCTTTCACTACGAAAGATCAGAGCTTCACGTGTGCTGTTGTCATTGGGCCTCAGAGCCCGCGCACATCCTTAGGCGCGGCGCTCGTCGGCCGCCGTCAAAGTAAAAACTTTAAACCGCGAACTTACGCGGCGACGACCTGTACGGAAACATGCGCGGTAATCTGCGGGTGCAGCGCGATGTCAACGGTGTGCTTACCAAGGGACTTGATCTGGCTCGGAGCAAGCACGACTGCGCGCTTGTCGATAGCCTGACCGGAAGCCTTACGAACTGCATCGGCGATGTCACCCTTGGTGACGGAACCGAACAGCTTGCCATTTTCCGAAGCCTTCACAGCAACGGAGACGTTGTCGAGCGAATCAATCTTCTGCTTGACTTCACGTGCATGGTCGAGGTCGCGGATAGCGCGAGCCTCCTGGGCACGGCGAATGCCCTCGATCTGCTTTTCTGCGCCGCGGGTGGCAACAATTGCCAGTCCGCGAGGAAGCAGGTAGTTACGTCCGTAGCCGGCCTTGACCTCAACGATGTCGCCTGCGACACCGAGCTTGTCAACGTCGGCGGTGAGGATCAGCTTCATGATCCCTGCCTTTCGCTGGATATGTCTTTAAAAGATTATGAGAATTGTGGATGCTAAATCTGCTGCAAACTAGTCACGTAGTGCCGTGGCTGGAAGGAGCTTAGAACGGAGGCTCATCGCCGCCGAAGCCACCACCGGCCGGAGGAGCTGAGTTCCACGGATCTTCCGCAGGAGCTCCGCCACCAAAACCGCGATCGCTCTGTCCACCCTGGTTGCCCTGGTTTCCACCAAAGCCACCGCCGAAACCACCACCGGCATTTCCACCCTGGCCGCGGTTACCGCCGCCAAAGTTTCCACCGCCGTTGCGTGGAGTGCGCGTGACCTGAGCTCGAGCGAACTTCAGGGACGGACCCACCTCATCGACCTCAACCTCAAAGACGGTACGACGCTCGCCCTCGCGGGTCTCGTAGCTGCGCTGGCGCAGACGACCCTGGACGATGACACGCATGCCTTTGGAGAGACTTTCGACAGCGTTCTCCGCTGCCTCACGCCACAGGCTGCAGGTGAGGAACATGCCCTCGCCGTCAACCCACTGGCCATCTCGGTACACCCGCGGAGTCGACGCGACGCGGAAATTCGCCACGGCAGTGCCGTTCTGGGTGTACTTAAGCTCCGGGTCAGCAACCAAGTTGCCAACCACTGTGATTTGTACGTCTCCCTGAGCCATGCTTCTTCTCCTCGGTTGTATTCTGTCGAGCTGATGATGGGGCTTTCGCCCGCTATCCTACGGCTTTCGCACTACCGGTGTGCCCCATTCGAGCACTCTGGATACGCAAATATGACGCAGATTAACGATCAACCCGCAGCACCTTGGTGCGCAGGATGCTGTCGTTCAGATTCAGACGACGGTCGAGTTCCAGCACGGATGCGGACTCGCAGGTGAGGTCGACGACAACGTAGATGCCGTCTTCCTTCTTCTCGATCGGGTAGGCGAGGTGGCGCTTACCCCAGATGTCCACCTTCTCCACCTTGCCGTTCTCCTTGCGGACAACGTCGAGGTACTTCTCCAGGGACGGGCCTACGGTGCGCTCATCCTGAGACGGATCGATAATAATCATTACTTCGTAGTGACGCACGGACCTCATCACCTCCTATGGTCTAGTTCTTGTATTTCGGCTACACAGCGTGGTGCGCTGGCACTGTCTTTCATGCCAACCGCTATGCAGCAGGAGGATCGTTGCGTCAAGCAACCCTGCCAGGGTACCGCAGGCAGAGGTATATGTCCTAATCGCAGGCGCCGTCGGCAAGCAGTACTGGCAAGCGGTGTCAGGGCGCCGAATAAAAAGAGACGCACACAGAGCTACTGCGTGCGTCTCTTTGAATTGTGAAGTTGTCGCGTGCTTGGTGGGCAGTTAGCGCTCTAGCAGCTAACTACCTGGCCTGCGTCCTACATTGATGTCGAGGAAGCATGTGCCAACGCAATAATCACCGGAATGACTGTCGCGAATAGGAAGGCTGCCAGGCACAGAGCCCAAATGATTGCCGGTTTCCACTTCTGCATGAAGCCCCAAAAGGCCGTGCCGAACATCAGGAAGCCGATCGCGACGCAGACGATGGTGAAAATCACCCACGTATCCACTTACTGTCCACCTCCAGGGTTACCGGGGTCTCCGCCGCCTTCATTGCCACCGCCGAAACCACCGCCTCCCGGAATCGGGATGGGCAGTAGGTCAGCGATTCCGCCGCCACCGCCGCCGCCATCGCCACCCGGAACCGGAAGCGGTGCAGGCTGCTCCTCGGAGGACTCAGAGGTCGACTCCTCGGCCGACTCCTCTTCTGTGGTCTCCGGGGCAGAGCCCTGGTCATAACCAGAGTCAGAGGTCGACGGCGCCTGGTACTGCGGCGCACCTGCAACACCACCGATTGGTTCCGGCTTGGTGAAGTACTCAAAGTCCTCGTTGGCCAGTGCGTTATCCATGGTGTACTTCCACAGATCGCCCGGAGTTTGGGCACCGTACATGATGCCACCGTAGGCGTTGTAGAGCGCCGAACCATCGACGTTGCCAACCCACACTGCAGTCGACAGCTGCGGTGTCGAACCGATCATCCACGCATCCTTGTTCTGGCCAGTGTCACCCAACTGCGTAGTACCGGTCTTGGCGGCCGACGGGCGACCACCGCTCAAGGGCTTGTTGCTGTAACCGGCAATAGGCTCCATGGCCGATATCATATTGGTGGCCACTGCCTTGGAAACTCGACGGTCGCCCTTGTCAGCGTTGGACTCGTAAACAATCTCGCCCTTGGAGTTTTCGACCTTCTCTACGAAGTGAGTCTGCTGATAGACGCCATCGTTAGTCAGGGTAGCCAGACCAACGGCCATATCCAGCGGACGTGAGAGGTACTGACCCAGGGCGATACCGTCCTGCGAGTGACCGTTGTCGTCCATCAGAGTCTTTTCAATACCCGGGATGGACTCAGCCACGCCCAGACGATGAGCCATTTTGGCGGTGTCATCCGGACCATTCTTTAGGTCGCGCTGCAGGCGAATAAACGGGGTGTTCAGCGACTGCTTCAGGGACTCATAAAGCGGAAGCACGCCACCGCCGGCACCGCCGTCGTTGTGCAGAGTGACGTTACCGGACTGCACAGGTGCCGAAGAGTACTGCGCGGTCAGCGGAATGCCCTGATCGAGCGCTGCGGCCAGCGCAAAAATCTTGAAAGTAGAACCGGTCTGCAGACCGCTGTTCGCGTAGTCCCAACCAGTCGGATCGTCGCCACCGTAGTAGGCGCGGACAGCACCGGTCTTTGGCTCCACCGAAACGATGGCGGCACGCAAACCCGTTGACTGATCGACGTAGTTTTCCATCGCATCCAGGGCAGCCTGCTGTACCGTCGGGTCAATGGTCGTCGTAATGCGTAGACCGCCGGTGTTGACCTCCTGCTCGGAGATACCTTCGCGCTCCAACTCAGCCAGCACCTGATTCTTGATCATGGCAGCCGGGCCGGGCTCCGGAGCCTGCTTCGGCGCCAACGCCGGATCGATGGTCTCCGGGTACTGCATTCCCGCGCGGTCCTGCGGCGAGACGATGTTCATCTCCACCAGGCCATCGAGGACGTAGTTCCAACGCTGCTCAGCCTCCGGGCGGTTAGTCCACGGATCCAGTGCGGATGGACGCTGAATCGAGGCCGCCAACACAGCACCCTCTTCGGCATTCAGCTCACCGACTTCCTTACCGAAGTAGGCCTTCGACGCTGCCGCGATACCGTATGCGTTACGACCAAAGTAAATCGTGTTGAGGTAGGCCTCAAGGATTTCGTCCTTAGTCCACTCCCGCGCCATCTTCGCCGACATGACCAGCTCCTTGGCCTTACGGGTCAGCGTGCGCTCGTTGCCCACCACAGCATTCTTGACGTACTGCTGCGTAATGGTCGAGCCGCCACCGGCACTGGAATTACCAGTCACGACTCCCAGAGCCGCACGGGCATAACCAGTCAAGGAGAAACCCGGGTTGGTATAGAAATCACGATCCTCAGCTGCCAGCACTGCATTGCGTACAGCATCCGGCACCTTGTCGATAGTGATGTTGCTTCGGTTACCGCCCTCCGGGACGATGCGCGTGATTTCCTTTTCACCAGAACGGTCATAAATCACCGCAATCTGGCTATTGGCCAACTCCTCTGGCTCCGGCACGTCCGTTGTCGCATAAGCAACACCGAACACAACTACCGGCAACAGCACGACCAGCGCCACGGCTAGACCGAGCCACGCTAAAATTCGCCGCTTATTATCAGTCGGCTGTTCTTCTTGCGCCATCGAGCTTTCCTCTTCATGGTCATCTGGTTCAAGGTCATCTGGGGCGTACTGCCCCTTCTCCGGGTCCGGCTCGCTTGCCGACGTCATCTCTGAACCGGTAGCCAGACCCTCGTCATTGCCACCGACCGAAACAGCATCAATGCTGTCGCTGGAATCGTCGTCAAGCGATGCGTCATCGGAGCGTGCGTGCGTATTGAAGGAATCAGCATCCGGCTGATCCCACCACTCGCCTGATGAATTAGAACCCTGGCCCTCGTGAGGGCTGTTAGGACCGCCTGGGCTATCGGGTCGATCATTGCTCACGGGTGCTCTCCCTAGTTTTCTGACTCTTCTCGAGCTGCCTGAAGTGTCCGGGTCAGGAAACTCCACTTGCAGTCGGGGCACACCTCAACTTCTTTGACGGTGCACGAACCATATTCATTAACTATTGCGGATAATTCGTTTTCAGTACAAGCAGAGCCGGAACGACGGCCCAAGTTTTCTCCGAACACCCAGAATACGAGTCGGAGGTCAAATTTGCGACATACTGGGCACTCTTCCTGGGACTTTCTGCCATGAAAACGCGCGGCAGCGACCAGCCGAGCATCGGCATCACAGAGTGATTTCCGTGAAACTTCCCCTGCACGCCACTGCTCCAATAACTGCTTCTTGAGCAAGGAGTGATCGATCTCGCCCTGCCATGTCATCACGAAGACAGATTAGCAGGCTCGTGCGGGCTGGTTTCACCCCCGCTTTATCGGTAAACACATGCCCCCTCACGGTTCGGGCATCGGCAAAAAACGCATAAAGGTATAACGTCACGCTCGTTACCTCAATGCGCGCACCCACTCACGGCCGCACCGCTGGCGCAAGACCCTGGTGCGGGGTTCTGATGCTAGGTCTTGATGCGAGTTCCCGGTGTGAGTTCCCGGCGCGAGGTCAAAGCCTCCGAGCACATAGTTTCAAGGAGAATTACTAAATGAGTTCAATTCGCGTCGCTATCGTCGGCGTCGGCAACTGCGCCTCTTCCCTGGTGCAGGGTGTCGAGTTCTACCGCGATGCAAAGCCCGATGAGACCATTCCTGGCCTCATGCACGTCGTCTTCGGCGACTACCACGTCTCCGATGTCGAGTTCGTCGCAGCTTTCGACGTTGACGACAAGAAGGTCGGCAAGGACCTCTCCGAGGCCATTGTTTCCTCCGAAAACTGCACCATCAAGATTGCCGATGTCCCGACTCTCGGCGTTGAGGTTCAGCGCGGCCCGACCCTGGACGGCGTTGGCAAGTACTATGCGGACACCATCGACGAATCCCCGGCTGAACCGGTCGACGTAGTTCAGGCGCTGAAGGACGCCAAGGTCGATGTCCTGGTCTCCTACCTGCCGGTCGGTTCCGAGCAGGCCGACAAGTTCTACGCACAGTGTGCCATTGACGCTGGTGTGGCCTTCGTCAACGCCCTGCCGGTCTTCATCGCATCCGACCCGGAGTGGGCCAAGAAGTTCGAAGACGCGGGCGTTCCGATTGTCGGCGACGATATCAAGAGCCAGGTCGGCGCAACCATCACTCACCGCGTCATGGCCAAGCTATTTGAGGACCGTGGTGTTCGCCTCGAGCGCACCCTGCAGCTCAACGTCGGCGGCAACATGGACTTCAAGAACATGCTCGAGCGCGACCGTCTCGAGTCCAAGAAGATCTCCAAGACCCAGGCTGTCACCTCCAATCTCACCGGTCCACTGGCCGGCAAGATTGATGACCGCAACGTCCACATCGGCCCGTCGGACTGGGTGGACTGGCTGGATGACCGCAAGTGGGCCTACGTCCGACTCGAGGGCAAGGCCTTCGGCGAGGTGCCGCTGAACCTTGAGTACAAGCTCGAGGTCTGGGACTCCCCGAACTCCGCCGGCATCATCATCGATGCTGTTCGCGCAGCTAAGATCGCCAAGGATCGCGGCATCGGCGGCCCGGTTTACGCCGCTTCTTCCTACCTGATGAAGTCCCCGCCGAAGCAGCTTGCCGACGATGTTGCGCGAGCACAGCTCGAAGCATTTATTAAGGGCGAAGACTAAAAGGTACAAGCACTCAAAAGTACAAGCGAGCAGCTCCGAGAGCATGTTCCTTGAAAAGCGCCAGCCGGTTACCCATGCAGTAGCCGCTGGCGCTTTTGTGCTCCTCTATCCCCTGTCCTCCCCGCTTCCTTCCACGCCCTTCTCGCCCTACTCGCTGCTGCGCCCACCTCGTCCCTGCCATGGATGCGTGCGCTGCAGTCGTCGTAAAGCTGACAGCAATACATCCGAGAGGATTGATTCGCGAGATATATCACAAGTCGAAAGTATTCGCGAGAGTAGCCGTATGGCTACCTCCAAGCCAACGTTCTAAGTACAGAAGAAGTGACACTTTAGGGGGTTTCTGCCAGCGCTGAAAAACCTTATACGCAGATAGGTTTAATGCTTTGTGCTGGGGGTTTAGATGATCGATGGAGAATTCCTGGTGATTTTATTGCCGAAATCACCAGTTGTAGAAAAATAAATAGCACCTCAAATAAATTTCGTATTGGCAACTAGCACTGTTCGCATATAACATCGTCGCTATGACATTATCTTCGGGCTCGATTGGCAATCCTGATGCCGTTACTCCTCTGTCGCTCGCTAAGCGCATTCGCCCTCTCCTGACTCGCGCTGAGCTGCTCTACAGCCGCCGCTCCTCGGAGTCCCAGCTCAGCCGCGCGCAGCTGTCCATCATGATGACCCTGGAGGCACTGGGCGCCTGCCGTATCAGCCAGTTGGCTGAGGCCGAGGCCATCCGCATGCCCACCGCTTCCAACGCCGTGCACCACTTGGAGGTCGCCGGCATGGTGGAGCGCGTCCGCGACAGCAAAGACCGCCGTGGCGTCCGCGTTGAACTGACCGACCGTGGCCGTGAAGAGCTGCACCGTGTTTCTGAAGAGCGCAATCAGCAGATGGCTGAAATGTTCAGCACGCTGACCCAGGAAGAGCTGGAATTTGGCGCTGGTCTTGAGACGATTCTGTCCAAGATTCTCGAAAACTACCCGGAGCATCCAAAGACAAACCCAAGCGTCTAGTCTCTTTTCCAGCTAGCCCTGCCCTCTTTAAGCCCACAGGCAGGGTACATAGCTTTTACACGTCATCAGTGCCGTTTTATATATGCCCGCCTATCCACGTAGGCTATTACCCAGAAGCACCACTTGGATATTTCTGAGTAATCACAGGAGGATTAGCGATGGCTTCCCGCCCGCTTCGTATCATGATTGCGTGGCGTCCAGGCGAGTACGGCACCGAAACGCTTGCTTACGCCGCTTGGTTAGCTCGCACCACGAAGGTGCAGATTCGCGTCGTCAGCGCACTGTCGCGCGGCTGGCCGCTGACCTCACTGGCTCGGCTGAGCACCAATGACTCCTGGGTTTCCCACGAAACCGAGTCTCTTGAAAAAATCATCAAGGATGAGCTAAAGCTCGCTGGCCTGCGCAAGGGCATGCTTGACGACGATGCCGTGCGGATCATCGAATCCTCCAGCGAATCTACAACTATCTGTAACGAGGCCGAAGAATTCGAAGCCGATATGGTTCTGCTTGGCACGCGCCGAAGCAATACCAAGGACTGGGCCGCCAAGAATCGCAGTCGCTTTACCGCGGGGTCGACTTCGGATGCGCTGCTGCACTACTCGCCAACTCCACTGGGGCTGGCTATCCCCGGCGCGAAACTTTCTAAGCATGGTGTGACCCGTGTCAGCATTTGTTACATTGACACCCCACAGTCGCACCACGCATTGAATAAGGCTGCTGACCTGGCACACCGTTGGGAAGTTCCCCTGCGTCTGGTCTCGTTTACGCCCCGCGGTGCGACCATGTACCCGACGGAGAACGGCTACGGCCCCTCCTCGGACCTGATGATTGAGTGGCGCGAGCAGGCGATGGGGCTGCTCGACCGCGGTACCGACCGCGCGCATACCCGTTACCCAGATCTGTCCATCGATGCGGACGTGGCCTCCGGCAACGGTTGGGAAGAGGCCATTCAGTCCATCAAATGGAAGAAGGGGGACTTGCTCGTTTTGGGTTCGTCTACTCTTGGCCCATTCGGACGAATCTTCATCGGATCGTCGACTAACCACATCGTTCGCCACAGCCCGGTGCCAATGCTGATCACTCCGGCCTAGTATGGCAGGCACATCAGAAGGGATTTAGAGGCGAGGGGAGCAGATGGTGGATAACGCGCCGGGGCACAGTAAACCGGAGCGCACCGAGGATGAAATCTTCGACGAGCTTGAGCGCAAGATGTATTCCGGCAAGCGCGCCTACATCTACACCGCGGGTGTGATTCTTACGACCCTGCTCGCGGGCCTCATTATCGGCATCGCTGGCGCGATTGTCGGTGGCCCCACCTGTGATGCGGGCAAGTCCAGCTTTATTTGCTCCCGCACATGGGAAATCCTCTTTCCCGTCGTCCCGGGCGTAATCTCCCTGGTTGGCTGCCTTTTGGGCTTCTGGCAGACCTACGTGGAGTGGAAGAACTTCCGCAACTGGCGCCCGTGGCTCGCCATGTGCTGGGTGCTCATGCCCTTCACTTTGATGTGGATGCTCTCCACATTCGGCGTCCTGATTCTGGGCGTTAAGTAGGGGTAAGAGGCGGCCAGCCTCGACGCCACCCTCTTGAGGTTTTTGCGAGAAAGCCTCAAGCGAGAAAGTGTCTGGGCTTATGACAAATTTGAGCCGATTTTAGGCCTTAAACTGCCATAACCCCAGACACTTTCTTGTACGCACTGGCCTCCCTGGCTACTTCTTCACAACCAGGTTGACCATCTTGCCCGGAACGACAATGACCTTCACGATATTGCCACCGGCGCTCTCCACCGCTGCGACAACCTTTTCGTCGGCACGCGCGACGGCCTCGATATCCTCGCGGGAAGCATCGGTAGCCACGTCAATGCGGGCACGGACCTTGCCGTTGATCTGAACTGGCAGCTCAACGGTGTCGTCGACCAGCCACTTCTCGTCAACTGCCGGCCACGGACCGTGCGCCAGGGACTCGGAGTGGCCGAGGCGGCTCCACATTTCCTCCGCGATGTGCGGTGCCACCGGGCCCAGCATGAGAGCCAGCGGCTCCACAGCGGCGCGCGGTGCACCGGCCGATCCGTAGGTCTTGGTCAGGTAGTTGACGTACTCAATGAGCTTTGCGACGGCCGTGTTGTCACGCAGTTCTGCGTAGTCAGAGGTAACCCCTTCCACGGTGCGGTTGAGCGCCTTGAGGTCGTCGTCGGAAAGCGCTGCGTCCGTGACGGCGAGCTCACCGGAGTCCTCATTGACCACCAGACGCCAAGCGCGCTGGAGGAAGCGCTGCGAGCCGACCAGGTCCTTCGTCGCCCACGGGCGGGAAGTGTCGAGTGGGCCCATGGCCATTTCGTAGACGCGCAAGGTGTCGGCGCCGTAGTTGTCGCAGACCTCGTCGGGGGAGACGGCGTTCTTCAGGGACTTGCCCATCTTGCCGTACTCCTGGAAAACCTCCAGTTCGGAGCCGTCTTCGGCGCCGCCTGGGATGAAGAACTTACCATCGCGCTCAACTACCTGATCCGCCGGTTGGTAGACACCACGGGCATCGGTGTAGGCGTAGGCCTGAATGTAGCCCTGGTTGAACAGACGGCGGTACGGCTCCTTGGAGGTCACGTAGCCGAGGTCGAAGAGGACCTTGTGCCAGAAGCGGGAGTAGAGCAGGTGCAGCACCGCGTGCTCGACGCCGCCGACGTAGAGGTCGACGCCACCTGGGTCGTCCTTGCCGTGCGTCTCCGGGCGGGGGCCGGTCCAGTAGCGCTCGTTTTCCAGGTCAACGAACTTTTCAGCGTTGTTCGGGTCAATGTAGCGCAGCTGGTACCAGGAGGAACCTGCCCAGTTCGGCATGACGTTGGTGTCACGGCGGTACTTCTTCTTGCCGTCGCCGAGGTCGAGCTCGACGTTGACCCAGTCAGTGGCCTTGTCCAGTGGAGCCTTTGGCTCGGTGTCGGCATCGTCCGGGTCGAATGTGACCGGCTTGTAGTCCTCGACCTCCGGCAGCTCGACCGGAAGCATGGACTCGGGCAGTGCGTGGGCGTGACCGTCCTCGTCGTAGACGATGGGGAAGGGCTCGCCCCAGTAGCGCTGGCGGGCGAACAGCCAGTCGCGCAGCTTGTACTGGATCTTCTCGTGGCCAGCACCTTCCTTCTCCAACCACTCAATGACGGTGGCGATGGCGGTGTCCTTGTCCAGGCCATTGATGTCCAGGCCGGAGTCATTGGCGGAGTTCACGCACGTACCGTTACCGACGTACGCCTCCTTTGCAATGTCACCACCTGCAACAACCTCGCGGATTGGCAGACCGAAGGCAGTGGCGAACTCGTAGTCGCGCTCATCGTGGGCCGGGACAGCCATGATGGCACCGGTGCCGTAGCCAATCAGGACGTAGTCGGAAATGAATACCGGCACCTGTTCGCCGCTGACCGGGTTGGTGGCGTAAGCGCCCAGGAAGACGCCGGTTTTCTCCTTGTTCTCCTGGCGTTCCAGGTCGGACTTGGAGGCAATTGCGGCGCGGTAAGCGGCGACGGCCTCAGCTGGGGTTTCCTTGCCGAAGGTCCAGCGCTCATCCACCCCCTCGTAGGAACCACTACCGGCTTCAACCAGCTGATCCACCAGCTCGTGCTCAGGAGCGAGCACCATGTAGGAGGCTCCGAAGAGAGTGTCCGGGCGAGTGGTGAAGACCCTGATCTTGGTGGAGACCTTCGGGCCGACCTCAGCTGTGAAGTCAACCTCGGCACCGCGGGAGCGACCGATCCAGTTGCGCTGCATGGACTTGACCTTGTCCGGCCAGTCCAGCAGCTCCAGATCATCGACCAGGCGGTCGGCGTAAGCGGTGATGCGCATCATCCACTGGCCCAGCCGCTTGCGGAACACCGGGAAGTTACCGCGCTCCGAACGACCTTCGGCGGTCACTTCCTCGTTGGACAGCACAGTGCCGAGGCCCGGGCACCAGTTGACCATCGAATTCGACTGGTAAACCAGGCGGAACTCATCCACAGCTTCGCGCTGCTCGGTCTCGCTGAGCTCAGCGTAGACGCGACCGTCCTTGGTAGCCATCTCGCCGGACTCCAACAGTGGAATCAGCTCATCGATACGACGGGCCTTCTTTTGATCCTCATCGAACCAGGCGTTGTAAATCTGCAGGAAAATCCACTGCGTCCACTTGTAGTAGTCCTGGTCAGTGGTCGCGAAAACACGACGGCGGTCATGGCCAAGCCCCAGGCGGCCCAGCTGGCGCTCCATGTTGGCGATATTCGCTTCCGTCGTCACGCGCGGGTGCGTACCGGTCTGGATTGCGAACTGCTCCGCCGGCAGGCCAAAGGCGTCGTAGCCCAGGGTGTGCAGCACGTTTGCGCCCTGCATACGGTGGAAGCGCGCGAAGACGTCGGTGGCGATGTAACCCAGTGGGTGGCCTACGTGCAGACCGACGCCTGACGGGTACGGGAACATGTCCTGGACGAAAAGCTTGTCCTTCGGCGGAGTCGAGCCGTCGGCAGCTGCCAAATCGCCCACCGGGTTGGGGGCGTAGAAGGTGCCGTTATCTTTCCAATACGTCTGCCACTTTCCCTCTAGCTGAGTCGCCAGCTCGGGGGAGTAGCGGTATTCAGTGGCTTCTGCCGAGGACGAGGACTTTTCGCTGTTGGTCATGGTCTCACAGTCTAATAGGTGCGTTTGGCACGTGCCCAACCACCTATATAAATTGGAAGCATGATTGTCATCCCTGTAATTACCCTGGTTCTGGCTGTTTGCATAGCCGTGGTCGCTGGTTTGGCATGGTCGGCGAAGCTGCCGGGTAATAACTGGATTGGAATTCGTGCGCCCGAGGCTCGAAAGTCCCAGGAAAACTGGGATATTACGCACCGCGTTGCCGGGCCGCCGTGGGCTGTGTCCGCCGTCGCTTTCCTCGGCGCCGCCATGCTCGCCTTCCTCGCCATCCGCCCGGAGGCCTCTGGTTGGATGTGGCTGTGGTACGCCGTCGCTCTGCTCGCCGGTATCGCCATGCTCGGCGTTGGTGCGGCTATCGGCTCGCACACCATCGCGCTTTACGACGCCAAGGTCTCCGCCGAGTCCGGCTCCGGTTGTGGGTGCGGTGACGGTGACAGCGGCTGTGGCTGTGGCTCTGCCACCACTGATGCCGCTGATACTGCAGCTGATGATGCCTGCTGCTCCGACAACCCAGCAGCAGACTGCGGTGTCTCCGGTGGCTGCAGCTCCTGTGGCCTGGAAGGACTGTGCACGGACAAGGGCTCATCCGCGGATGCCACTTTCAAGCCTGTGGACAAAGATGCGCTGCGCAAGGCAGCTGAGCAGAAGAAGTAAAAAGTTATTGCAGAGAAAAGCTTCTGCAAAATAGTAAGACAACTTCTGGTTGCCCACTAAACTATTTGTCCATGTGGCAACGAATTGTGAGTTGGCGTCCAGATCCCCTCATCGTCGGTATCGTTGCTGCAGCGATACTGGCGATTTTTTTTCCTGCAAGCGGCACTACCGCTGAGGTTTTCAGCTGGGCAACGAAGATCGCCATCGGCTTCTTGTTCTTCCTCTATGGTGCGCGTTTGAGCCCGCAGGATGCGTTGGCCGGTGTTAAGCATTGGCGGCTGCACATAACCATTCTGGCTTTCACATTCGTGCTGTTCCCAATCCTCGGCCTGCTGATGAAACCCCTGGATTGGATTCTCTCTCCTGGCCTCTACCTGGGCATTCTGTACATGACGCTGGCCCCGTCAACGGTGCAGTCGAGTGTGAACTTCACCTCCATCGCCAAGGGCAATGTCGCTGGCGCAATCGTCAGTGCCTCGGCTTCTAACCTGCTGGGCATCGTCGTCACACCGGTGCTCGTGATGCTGTTGATGGCCACTGGTGGCGGCGTTCATGTGGATTCGTCGGTGTTCTTGGATATTTCGCTGCAGTTGCTGCTGCCGTTCGCAATCGGCCAGCTCACTCGCCGTTGGACCCTGAAGTTTGCCGCCGCGAAGACGACTAAGAACGTTGACCGACTTTCCATCGGACTGGTTGTCTATGCCGCGTTCTCCGAGGGCATGGTGCAGGGCATTTGGTCGAAGGTGCCGGCCGGCGACATTGTCATCCTCTGTGTGCTCTCGGTAGTGCTGGTGGAATTCGTTTTGCGGCTGTCCGGTTTCGTCGCAAAAAAGATGGGCTTCGACCGCAAGGACCGCATTGCCATTCAGTTCTGCGGTTCGAAGAAGTCCCTGGCCACTGGCCTGCCAATGGCCGCCGTTATCTTCGGTGCCGATGCCAGCCTCTACATTTTGCCGCTGATGATTTTCCACCAGATTCAGCTGATGATCTGTGCGGTCTACGCCGCTCGCTGGGGCAAGGAAGCAGAAGCTGAGCCGGGGCCACAACCCGCTTAACGCGGTCTAGGGCATGGACCCGAGGGGCGAATCCGGCTTGGCACATATACTGGGGCGCACAACATAAGGTTCGGTTTTAAACGAGCAAACGAAAGTGTGAGATTCAGTATGGCTAACGAGAATCCGGCTCCATTCTCCCCGGAACAGCGCGCCGCAGAAGAGACCGCGATCAACGAGTTCTGGTCGTGGTGGAACTCTTTTGGCGCCGATGCGCTCGACTCTATGTTTAGTGTCCAACTCGGTATCGATGGTGCCCCGAACGCCGCCGATGTGGACATTATTGATGTCCAGAAGGAGGTCGGCGGCCGCATCGCCGCCATTAATGACCGGCTCATCTGGGGGTTTGAGGCTGGCACTCCGTACTCTCGCCATCTTCTGACTGTTAGCGCTGCCGGCGATCCAGAGCTGCGCCCGGTCGCTCGCCGTTGGCTGGAGGCCGCGCCTGACGACGGCGCGGTGTGGTCTTTCACCGACCTCCGCCAGGCGGATCCGGCAATGAAGCTGTCGCTGGGGGATGTCGCAGCTACGTTGGTTGCACAGGGTGCTCTCGAGGCCGATGCTCCCGCCGAGGTCGATCCGGCAGATGCCCGCGTGGCTGTTAGCAGTGGTCATGGGGCAGTGGACGTTCGCCTATTCCACCCGCTGTTCCCGGCAATTGCTCAGTTGGAGGACGGTGAGCGTTTGGTAGCTCAGCTCGGTTTCACACTGCTGCAGCTGGCTCTGGGGGAGGAGGACTTCGGCCTGTGGCTGCGCGGTTTCGCCTTCGCTGGCGAGGAGCCGGAAGGTGCTATCCCGCTACCGGAGCTGGGCGGTGTCGTCGAGCAGCTCGCGGAAGAGTGCCCGGAGTGGCTCACCATTGATGCCGAAGCCAACGGCCAGCCGCTCGTCGTCGCTACTCGCGCTCCGATTACGCAGCTGGTGAGCCCGACTATGACGCAGCATGTACTGATTCAGCTCATGCTCGCTCACATTGACGACAAGGGCTTGCCGACGGACGAGTCGAAGGAATCCCTCTCCGAGTTCAATACCGCTGCCGCTGAAGCCATCGCTGAGGACAAGGGTATTTTTGTCGCAACTGAGCAGTCCGACGGTATGGCTCTGATGCACTTCTTTATTGACCCGGCATCTGATGCGGAGGCGGGTCTGCGAGCTGTTGCGGAGACGTGGACCGACGGAGAGCACGTTGTCGACACCGCTTACGATCCAGCTTGGCAGCGCGTCGGCCACCTGCGCGTGTAGATTGGTTTTTTGTTATGAACGCTCGTCATCGTCTTACTCCGCGACCATCTCGCGCGATTCGCCTGGGGCTTACCGGTGTCATCGCTGTCACCAGCCTTCCGCTGGCAGCCGGGAACGTCGCTGCGGCTCCGCAGCCGAAACTGACTCCACAGGGCACTATTGATGCTCCGGGGCGCACCCAGATCAGCTTTACCCACACCCCGACCGGCGCTCACTACGGTACGGCCAACGAGAATGAAGCTCGTCCGGGGCTGTCGATTGTCAAGCTCTACATTGCCGACTACGTCTTCAAGCACGGCACCGAAGCGGACAAGGCGAAGGCCACACAGATGATTCGCTACTCCGATGACAACATTGCCAGTGAGCTCTACGGCCGTTACCCGGACTCCATTAACGCCACGGCGCGTGAGTACGGCCTCAGCAACACCCACGGTGCGGGCCACTGGGGCAATTCCACTACGTCCAGCGCTGACACCGTGAAGTTCCTGGAGGCCAAGAAGCGTGAGAACACTTCTGACCCGGTGCTGGTTGCTATGAGCACCGCGTCACCTGTGGCAGCGGATGGCTACCGTCAGGATTATGGGACTGCCACGCTGCCTGGTGTTATTGGCACAAAGTGGGGTTGGTCCGATGACCGCCAGAGCGTTCACGCCTCGGCATCCATTGGCCCTGACTTCAGCGTCGCTGCTAACACCTACGGGACGAAGGAAACTCACACCAGCGATGTTCAGAATGCCTTCGGCGGCACGCTGGGCACTCCATCGCTTCCTGGCCTGCCCGACAGCCCGAGCCTGCCGAACATCCCAGACATCCCGAATCTGCCTGAGAGCCCGAATCTCGGCGAACTACTGAACCTGCCAGAATCCCCGCAGCTGCCGCAAATTCCGGGGCTGCCGAACTTCACAGGCCAGGTACCGGCGCAGTTCTAGCCACTGACCGCTAGCCGCTGGCACCGCCTCACACAGCGCTTACGCAGCGCACCTCACGCGACAAGGTTCACGAGGGCCATATACAGCGCCGTGCCTACGAATATCGAGATTACGGTGTTGCGCCGCCACCAATGCAGGAAGATGGTGACGACCAGCGCCACAGGCACGGCCCAGGCAGCGCCGGGGTCGCCACCCTCACCGCTGAGCCCCAACCGTCCAAAGACGGTGTAAACCACCAGCGCCATCATGACTCCAACCGGCATGGTCGTGCCGAGGAATTCGAACAGGGGAGAGCCCTTCAGGGTCCGCACGAACGCAAACGGCAGTGCGCGCAACGCAACTGTCACCGCACCCATCGCAAAGAGCGCGGCTAGCACATAGCCGGAATCGGGCATCGCGGTCATGCTCACTCTCCCTCCGTTACACGCTGATTGCTTGACGATGTCATGCGCATCACCCGATCCACTCGTGGTGACCACACGCGCAACAGCAGCATGCCGAAGTACATCAACAACCCGATGACCAGCATCTGGTTCGGGTTAATCAGCCACCCGACCAACGTGCAGACGATAGCGGCCAGGGGCAGTGACCAATCCTTGGAGGTCTCAAAGGCGTCCATGGCCAGCACCGTAAAGAGCGCCACCAGTGCGAACTCGGCACCGCGGATCCCTTCGGGCAATGCTGCGCCGGTTAACGCCCCGACAACACCGGAGCCCACCCACAGCAACTGGCAGAGAATCTGAATCGTCAGCAGTCGGCGGCCCGACATCTTTTCAGCCGGATTTGCCGCAGAGACAATGGCATACGACTCGTCGGTTAGCGCGTATGTGGAATATGCGCGGCCGAGACGAGACTGTATCCGGTCGCGGGGGAACGTCAGCCCGTAGAAAACGTGGCGGAAGTTGACCATAAACGAGGTCACGGCACAGCCGAGCAGACCTGTATGGGCCATAACCAGGCCGACAGCGAGGAATTCCATCGACCCCGCGTAGACCACGAAGGAGAAGATGGGTGCCCACCACCAGCTAAAGCCAGTCTGTGCGATGAGTAGGCCGAATGCGAGCCCCAGCGGAATGAGACCCATGCCCACGGGCAGTGTCTGCCGAATGCCGGCAGCTATGTCGCTGCGGTCGCTAGTTGCAGTGGCGTTTACCTCGGCGCTATTTCCTTCGATATTGATGTTCTGACCCATTTAGTTGTCACGTACATCTACGGGGTAGGTGCCATACAGTGGCAGCGGCCAGGGCTGACGGCGCATGCAATCACCCCAGATGTCAGCGGCAGCAGGCGCGAGTACATCAGAGGGCAGGGCAGGGGCGACGTACCAATCACCGCGATCGAGCTCTTCTTCCAACTGCCCCGGATCCCAGCCCGCGTAACCGGCGAAGATACGCGCGCCATCTATGCGGTCGCGTACGTCCTCCGGCTCCACACCGAGGTTGACCAGTGCAAACCTGTGGGCGATGCGTTCCATCAGCGGTGCACCGGTAATACTGTCGGTCTCCTCTGGGAGGGTAGCGCCATTTCGCACCACACCAATGCAGATTGGCTGCGTCTGGTTGACCGGACCCCCGACGTAGAGCACCGGCGGCTTAGCCATCAGTGACGCCCAAGGCTCGAGCACATTGTGCACAGGCGTCTGCGAACGCTGCGTGAGATCGACACCAAGGGTGCCGTGCTCATCGTGTTCAATGAGGAAAATCACCGAACGAGCGAACTCCGGCGAGAGCATGCCGGGGGCTGCGAGCAGCAGCATACCGGCGGCCGGGTCGTTGCGCTCGAGGCTGGTAAAAAGCCGGTCGCCATAGAGATTTTCCGGATTAATCGATGCCATTAGCTCTCACTTTCGCTTTCAGCCTGCTCACCGGACTGCTCGTACCACCATTTCTTCAGCGCCAAGATAGCATCCTCACGCTCCAGCGGACCGGACTCCAATCGCAGCTCTTTCAGGTAATTCCAGGCCTGTCCGACTTCCTTGCCGGGCTTCAGGTCCAGAATTTCCATGATTTCGTTGCCATCCAGGTCGGGGCGGACGCGTGCGAGGTCCTCCTGCTCAGCGAGCTCCTTGATTCGCGCTTCTAGACTGTCGCAGGCTCGTGCGAGGCGTGCTGCTTTACGACGGTTTCTCGTCGTACAGTCGGCCCGCACGATTTTGTTGAGTCGTTCCAACAAATCTCCGGCGTCGTTGACATAACGTCGCACCGCTGAGTCCGTCCACTTGCCTTCGCCGTAGCCGTGGAAGCGCATGTGCAGGTAGACCAACTGCGAGATTTCATGGCTGATCTTCTTCGGAAACTTCAACTTGCGCAGCCGGCGACGCACCAGCTTCGCACCGACGACCTCGTGCTGGTAGAAGGTGACATTGCCCTGCTCGTTGTAGGCGCGAGTAGCGGGCTTACCACAGTCGTGCAGCAGTGCCGCCCAGCGCAGCACGAGGTCTGGTTCACCGGGTTCTTCCTGGTCAATAGCTTGTCGCATGACCTGCAGAGAGTGTTGGTAGACATCCTTGTGCTGGCGGTGTTCATCCTGCGTCATGCGCATGTCGGAGATCTCCGGCAGCACGCGGTCGGCCAACCCCGATTCCACCATCAGGTTGATACCTCGGCTTGGGTCCGCACCCAGGATGAGCTTGTTCAGCTCGGTGGAGATGCGCTCAACCGTGATGCGGTCAATTTCGCTGGACATTTCTTTCAGCGCTTTGAGCACACGCGGTGCCACGTCGAACCCCAGCTGGGAGGCGAAGCGGCAGGCGCGCAGCATGCGCAGGGGATCATCGCCAAAGCTCACCTCCGGCGCCCCCGGGGTATCCAACACACCCGCGACAAGATCCTCGAAACCTCCGAGCGGGTCGAGGAAGGTGCGGGTGCCGTCACCGTGGAGCTCCACGGCGATGGCGTTACAGCGGAAGTCACGGCGGATTAGATCGCCCTCCAGCGTGTCACCGAAAGTGACCTCCGGATTGCGACTGACCTGGTCGTACGTATCCGCACGGAATGTGGTGATCTCCACCTGACGGCCATGCCGTTCCGCGGAGAGTGTGCCGAATTCAATGCCGGTATCCCAGACAATGTCCGCCCAGTCATCGAGAATCGTGCGCGTCACCTCCGGGCGTGCGTCGGTGGTGAAATCGAGATCCACGCCCAGTCGCCCTAAGAGAGCATCGCGCACAGAACCGCCCACAAGGTACAGACGGTGGCCAGCTGCACTAAACGCAGCTGCCAGCGAATCGAGAATCTCCGACTCCTTAGCAATCGCCTGATCCGCCACTGCCAGCATTGCCGTCCTACGCACCTGTGGGTCCGCATCAGCAGCCGCCGGAGTAGCGCCGTGAGGTGTAGTCCCCCCGGGCTGGTCACCATTTGTCGTTGAAGGAGTCGATTGTGTCACGACCGACACAATACCCGCTTATACCTATAAACCCGGTAGTCTAAGTGGAATGAACAACGTGGTACGCAATGACAACTCGGCGGCGAAGAGCCGTCGACGTCGTCGGCGACCGCGCAGAAGGGGTGGCGCTTCCGCGTCCACCAACACCAATAGCGCTACTACCAGCGGAAATTCCGCAAAACGTAGTGGCTCCGGCGCCAATGGCCCCCAAAAGGCCAAGCCAAACTCCGGTGGCGCCAAGAAATCTTCCAAATCACCGAAGTCGGCACGACCCTCGAAGCAGTCGAACAACCGCGGTGGCCGTAAGAACGGTCAGGATAGGAACAATCGCCGTCGTCACGCACAGACGAAGCGTACGAACAATCGCCGTGCGCACTCGTCGCGCGCGCAAAATGCAGCGCCGATGCAGACCTCGATTGAGACTTCGGCGGGCGGACTGGTCGTCTCGGGGCTTGCTGAGGCGGTCGGCGATGGCGGCAAAGTCAACCTGTCACGGATTTATGTCGCGCTGATTGGTCGGCACGATCGTCGCGGGCGCCTGCTGTGGTCGATGCCCAAGGGCCATGTCGAGCCCGGCGAAGCTTTCGATTCCACCGCCGAACGTGAGGTGTGGGAAGAAACGGGCATTCGCGGCGAGGTCATCGAGGAGCTCGGTGTGATTGACTACTGGTTTGTCTCCGATGGCACACGGATTCACAAGACCGTGCACCATCACCTTCTGCGCTACGTCGATGGCGATTTGAACGACGAAGATCCCGAGGTCACTCAGGTCATGTGGGTCCCGGTAGACACCCTGGTGGAGCGGTTGGCCTACGCTGACGAACGCAAACTGGCCCGGCGCGCGCACAATCTGCTGCCCGATCTCGCCCGCGCGGAAAAGCGAGCAGGCCGGCAGACGCCGAGGTGATTGCGCATGTTCAGGTTGCAGTTGCCAAGGAATGTTGTTCGTAAAGTCACGGCCGCCACCGCAGCGCTCATACTGTGCTTGCCGACGGCCGTTGCGCCCCCAGCTTTTGCGCAAGATGAGCAGTTGTGGGGCAGTGGTACCAATCGAGTCGGTGAACAGGGACCCCTTCGGCTTTCGATAACCAGCTTCGCTCCGCATGTCGCGGCTCTACATTCGACACTGACCATCAAGGTGCAGGTGCACAACACCTCCAACGCGGATATCAGCAATGTTGCGCTGCGCCCACAGCGGGCCGGCGCACTAGCTTCCTCTGCAGATGCGCGGACGATTCTCGCTGAGCCTGAATCGGTGTTTGATGTGGCTGGTACCTTCAGTGCCCCCATCGAGCTGAAAGCGGGCGAGACGCGTGAGGTTACGCTAAGTGTTCCTATCTCCGCACCGGCCCCAGAAGGACTCGACATCACGGAAGCCGGCACGTTTCCGCTGCTCATCAATGCTAACGGGCAACCGGAAGATGACATCGACCGCCTGCTGGCGGAAACACGCGCACTGCTACCGGTGACGGATTCGCAAGCCGCAGGTGATGAGCCGGAACCGCCTGCCGGTGATGAGAACGACAACGATGAGACCGACAATTCCGATGCGCCCACCCGCCGTGACCCAGTGCCGTTTTCGCTGATTTGGCCCATCAGCCAGCCAGTGCCAGTGGTCGGCGGTGAGACCGGTGACGCACCCTCGTCGCCGAATCTCATCCTCACCGACAATTCTTTGGCCGAGTCTCTCGAACGCGGTGGCCGCCTCGACGGTTTGCTCACCTCGTTGGAAAAAGGCTTTGCCGGCCCCGATGGGGAGAGATTGCGGGAATCGACATGCATCGCCATCGACCCGGAGACCCTCGATGCAATCTCCCGGATGACCCGTGACTACTGGATTGGCACCAGCCGCCCAAGTCCTGTGGAGTCCTCTCCACGACTGCGGGATTCCTGGGGAAACGCGGATGACACCAATCTCACGCATATGCCCGCCAGCGACAATGCCGCCGACTGGCTTAATCGGCTGCACGATCTCACACAGGACACATGCACACTGTCACTGCCGTGGGGCGGCACCGATGCCAGCGCCGTAGCTCGCGTGGCGGATCAAGAGCTTTCCATGGAGGCACTCGCCGCTGGTCGGCAGACCATCGCCAAGCATTTGGACGTTCAGACACTGCCGGGTATCTATTTGCCCGCCGAGGGATACGTAACGTCGGAAAGCGCCCCGCTGTACTCGGCGGCGACAGCTCTGAACGGAACCACCCCGGAGCGCGCATTCGAAGACCGCGTAGATACCGGCGAGACGCTGCCTCCCTCGCCCACTCCACGCGAAGCCGCGCACGACACCACCGTATTAGTCGCGGACAACACCACTATCACCGCCGATGGTCAGACACTACGGCCTGGCCACAGTGGCGTGCTTGCCGACGGTAGCCGCGCCTTCGCCCTCTCTGGGGCACTGACAGCCTCTCTGGCTGCAACAGGACGGTCTCCCCAGACTGTGGCGTATTCGAATCTGCTCGGACGCTACGATTTCCGAATCGACTCCGAGGCTGCACGGATGCAGACAGCGATTGGCACTCTGTTCCAATCACTGACTGATTCGGATGCCCCTCGCGCGGCTGTAGTGGCAGCACCACCGTCCGGTTGGGATCCACACGCTAGCGACGCTGAAGATTTCATGGCCGCGGTTCGGAAAGCCGTGGACGCTAACCTGGCTGAGCTAACTCCGCTGATGGACTCCATCACCGCCGCAGCTCGTGACCTGGATGCGGGCTCGGTTACCCCAGTTGACGAGCTCGCCGATCCCGCGCCGGTGGGTGAAGCGCTCGTGGAGAAGGCTCGGATAGCCTCCCGCGAAATCACGGACCTGACCACAATCATGTCCAACGATCCCAACGTCGCGCTGACGCGGTATGAATTCACCCGCCCCCTGCGGCACGACTTACTGCGCTCGTTTACCACTCTCGGCCGGCGAAATCAGCTGCAGTCAACTGACGTGCAGCGGCGGAGCGAAGAACTCAGCGACCAGGCACTGGTTATGACTCGACGTCTGCGCAATTCAGTGACATTGGTAGCTCCCGGCGGTGTCTACACCCGCGCAACGCAGCTGTCGCCGATTGCGGTGCTGGCTCGCAATGGTCTGCCACTGCCGGTTCCCGCGTTCGTGCGCGTCGGCTCTGGAGATTCGGTGATGGAGGAGAAGTATGAGGCCGCCATCCCTGCCAAGGGGTCGGTGACTGTTCAGTTCACTCCGAAGTCGGGTGATGATGCAGAATCCACTCCGGCAACCAATGCTCCAGAGGGAGACCGGCCACGGGATAGTGGAGAAAATTCCCACAACCTGTTGTTGTGGCTCGAATCACCTGGCGGCACGCCTATTTCTCAATCAGTGAGTATTTCCGTGCAATCCGGCGCTTCCGTCGGGGTTTTGGCTGTCGTGACCCTCGTCATCGTCACTGTTGGTGGGTTTTTTGCCGCAAAACGGTCACAGTACTTTCGGAAATAGACCCCCTTTTAAGCAACAATAGGACATGTGACTGACTCAGACGCGCATAAATCTGGACTTCGAGGCCGCATTCGTCGGCCCGCGCCACCGGCTCCGGTTCCGGCGGCGCGGCCAACGGCTGAATCTCAGCCGGCCGAAGCGGCCCCGGACCTAACTCGCGTATCCGGCCATAAGGCAAATGCCGATACCGCCGCTGACGCGATGACGGAATCGGCATCACCATCGCCGGCAAAGGCGGCGACTGCGACAGCAACCGCTTCCGGCGATTCCTCCGCGGGCTCGACGACGGACGCAAATCAGGGACAGTCGAACTCGGACATCGTCGCCTCCACGGGCTCGATGGCAATCGCTACCCTGATTTCACGCATTACGGGTTTTTTGCGAAACCTGCTCATCGGCGCGACGCTGGGTCCGGCTGTGGCTTCAGCCTTCAACGTCGCCAACACACTGCCGAACCTGATTACGGAAATCGTCCTCGGCGCGGTGCTGACTTCTCTGGTGGTGCCGGTGTTGGTGCGCGCGGAGAAGGAGGATCCAGATCACGGTGCCGCCTTCATTAGACGTCTCTTGACTGTCTCTATGACGCTGTTGGCAGTGGTGACGGTGCTAGCAGTGATAGGTGCGCCACTATTGACCAGATTGAGCCTTAACGAGGCCGGTAAGGTCAACGTTCCGCTGGCGACGTCATTTGCGTTCTTATTATTGCCGCAAATCATCTTCTACGGCATATTTGCGCTGCTCATGGCGGTGCTAAACACCAAGGGAATCTTTAAACCCGGTGCGTGGGCACCTGTCGCCAACAACGTCGTGGCCATTGCCACGCTCTTGCTATATCTGTTCCTGCCCGGCCAATTGAGTCCGGATTCGGACGGTTCACTCTCCGATCCGCACATCCTGCTTTTGGGTCTTGGTACCACTCTGGGTGTCGTCATTCAGGCAGCCATCATGATTCCCTACCTCAAGCGCGCGGGCATTGATTTGCGTCCGCTGTGGGGTATCGACGACCGCATCAAACAGTTCACCGGCATGGGTGTTGCGATTATCACCTACGTGGCAATTTCGCAGGCTGGTTACTTCATCACCACCAATATTGCCTCGACTGCCTCCAAGGCAGCGCCGACGATTTACCAGCAGGCTTGGCTGCTGTTGCAGGTGCCCTACGGCATCATCGGCGTTACCTTGCTGACCGCCATCATGCCGCGACTGTCCCGCAATGCAGCCGACGGCAATGATGGGGCAGTGGTCCGCGATCTATCCATCGGTACGCGTCTGACCATGATTGCGCTGGTGCCGATCGTCGCCTTCTTCACCGCATTCGGCCGCCCCATCGCCGTCGGGCTTTTCGCGTATCTGGAGTTCCCCCGCGAAACCGCGGAGATTCTCGGCTGGACGCTGTCCTTCTCGGCGTTCTCGCTTATTCCATATGCCATCGTACTTTTGCACTTGCGTGTTTTCTACGCCCGTGAAGAGGCCTGGACCCCGACTTTCATCATCCTCGGCATTACCACCGTCAAGGTGATTCTGTCGTTCTTCGCTCCTCGTCTGGCTTCTGACGATGAGACCGTCGTCGTGTTGCTCGGTGCCGCCAACGGTTTCGGTTTCGTCGCCGGCGCAGTAATTGGCTTCTTGCTCTTGCGCCGCACTCTCGGACACTTGGACAGTAAGGCGACCGTCCACACCGTGCTGTGGGCACTGGGGGCGTCGCTTGTCGGTGTCGCCGTTGCTTGGGGCGCATTCGCATTGACCGACCTTGTGCTGTTCGATTTCTTCGGTTCCTTCGGCGTGCTGCTGCAGACCATCGTCACCGGCGTGGTCTTCCTCATCGGTACCGGCCTGGTGCTCGCTCAGGCTCCATTGGAAGAGGTCCGCGTTCTGGGCGGCTTCCTCGGCCGCATTCCGGGTCTACGCCGCTTTGCTCCGCAGCCTCATGCAGCCGACAATGCCGTCGCCGACCGTGAGGATATGGAGCGCGAACGTGGCTTCGCCGCTGATGCTTTCTCGATTGCCCCGTCGAACCTGATTGGCGAGGCCACGGGTCTGGCAAACGAGGGCTTCACCGCTTCGCCGCTGCTGCCGCCGATGCCGACGCAGGGTTCTCGCCCAACCCGCTATGTACCCGGCGAGATGGTCTCAGGTGGACGTTTCCGTCTGCGTTCTGAAGTCGCGACCTACCCAGGTCTGCGCCTGTGGCGCGCCATGGATATGGGAGATCCCGATAACGCAGATGTCGCACTTGTCTTCGTCGACACGATTGCACTGCCGTACTACGACACTTCGCCATCGGCTGCCGCCCAGAAGATTGCCACGACCACCAATGAGCTGCGTGACCTGGCCGGCGCCGGGATGTCGCGGATTCATAGCGTGGCGAAGACGCGCACCGAGGTGCTCATCGTCGCCGACTGGACCAGCAGTATCGGTATTGAGCGGTTCGATCAGGCCGCCCATCCGGATGCCCTGGCACTCGCAGTTGCATCACTTGCCGAGACGATCGCCGACGCCCACGAATCTGGACGCTGCCTTGGCCTGACAAACAAGCCTGGACAATTGCGCATCAGCAGCGACGGCCACATCTACGACGCTTTCCCCGTCGTTTTGCCCAATAGCTCGCAACGTTCGGACTACAGCGCGTTGCTTTCAGTCATCGACGAGCTGTTCTACAGCGTGACGAACATCCCCTCCGATATTTCTGCTGCCATCGACCGCGCGAAGCAAACACGCCCGGAGAACTTCAATGGGCAGGAGTCGCCAGCTCGCACGCTCGCCGAGGACTTGCGCGCCGCAGCACTGGGCCCCGATTCTTCGGAGTTTCTCGCAATCGACCCCGACACCGGTGCGCGCGAATCCGTCGATGCCGGCGGTGCAGCCCAATCAAACGCTCATCACACCAAGAATCGCACCCGCGCATTCAGCACCGGCGCAGTCGTTGTCGGCGTAGTCATTGTCGGTGCACTTGTCGCCGCGGGCATCTTTGGTCTGGTTAACCGTTCCTCGGACGCACCGATTAACTCCGAGTCCGTACGACGCGGTCCGGCTCCGGTCACGACGCTCTCGCTTGCCGACGCTAGCGAGTGGCAAGCCGACACCGACAACCCTGCAGCAGGTCCAGACAATCCGGACATGGCTGAGCTGACCATCGATAATGACGAGGAAAGCTTCTGGGTAACTTCTACTTACCTCAGCCAGTTCGGCAATCGTCCAGAGGACTTTAAACCTGGTGTTGGTATTCGGGTCACTCTGGATGAACCGGCAACCATTCGAGAGCTTAAGGTCTCTGCGACCCCGGGCGCACACATTGAAGTTCGCGGCCTACGCGATGCTGGCTCGACAAACTTGGATGACACAACGGTTCTCGGTAGCGCAACCGCCACCTCAGGTACGACAACTATCGAAATTGATAGCCGCGACACCGAGTGGAAGAACCTTGTTGTCTGGATCTCCGGCTTGCCGACGGCTGCGGAAGCGGTAGCCGACAGCAACTCAGACACTGATGCTGATACGAATGCTGATGCTGAGTCGCAGAATTCCGATTCGGACAACCCACTTGTCGGCGACCGCAATCTGGCTGAGCAATCCCCGGATTCGTTGCTGCCAGTTGCAATTGGCGATATCCAGGTGCGTGGTACGGAATAACGCTCTGAGCTTGCCTTAGGCGGCAACAGTTTAAGTTGTCCCAAGTTATCCACAGCTACTGGGACATTTTGAAATTCATCCACAGCCCGCGGTCTCCACGGCAGTTTTGCCAAGCGGAGAGCGCGGGTTTCGTGTTTGCATAGGAGCCATGAACTTTGGGGGAAGAAATCGAATTGGGGACAGTCACCGTAAGGCCCATGCGGGTCGGCGACTGGGGGACTATGGCGTCGTCGGTATGCGAAAGCATGCATCTGCGGACGAGGTTGATCGTGAGTTATTAAAGGCGCACCTGGCGGGGGATCGTCGCGCGTTCGCGGTGTTGGCACAGCGTTATCACCCGCAGTTGGTAGCTATGGCGCGGCGATATCGTCGGGATGATTTCGATCCCTTAGATGGGGTACAGGAGGGGTTGGCGCGGGCAATTGCGGGGGCGGCGAGTTTTCGCGGGCGTTCTACGGTGGCGACGTGGCTGACGTGCATCGTGAAGAATGCGTGTATTGACCACATCCGCGGTCGTTTCGGGGAAATCTCTCTGTGCGATAAGGACGAAGATTTTGAGACGCTTCTGAGTTCACAGCCGATTCCCTGCCCGGATGTTCCGCTACGAGTGACTATGGTCGCCGCATTGGAGCAGTTACCAACGGATCAGCGGGATGCTCTGTTGTACTTGGACATCTTTGGGTATTCGCTGCAGGAGACCTCTCGCAGTATTGGGCAGCCGAGCGGAACGTTGAAGTCTCGACGAGCGCGGGCGCGGCGTGCGCTTCGGCGACAGTTGGAAGAAGTGCAGGTGGCCTAACAACTGCGAAGCAGGGGAGAAGCAGGGGAGGGGAATAGAGATGGCTAACCTCACGTTGGTTGAGGTAGCTGGTTCCGGTAGTTTCTTTCCCGGAGCTGAAAAATTTGCTCGCTACTGAGCATCACTGTGCGCCATGTGATGCGAGAGATAAAAATTATAGGAGTCTTCATGAGCGATATCGTTCACGACCTAATCATTGTCGGTTCCGGTCCCGCCGGTTATACGGCTGCCACTTACGCAGCTCGCGCCGACCTGAAGCCTGTAGTGTTCGAGGGCATCGAGTTTGGCGGTCTGCTTATGACGACTACCGACGTGGAGAACTACCCAGGTTTCTCCGAGGGCATCATGGGGCCAGAGCTAATGGATCAGATGCGCGCACAGGCTGAGCGCTTCGGCGCTGACCTGCGCATGGAGATTGTCGATCGCATGGATCTCACCGGCGACATCAAGTCTGTTTGGGTTGGCGAAGAAGAGCACAAGGCTCACGCTGTCATCTTGGCAACCGGTGCCGCTCCGCGTTATGTCGGCGCTCCGGGCGAGCAGGCACTGCTGGGCCACGGTGTCAGCGCCTGTGCCACTTGTGATGGTTTCTTCTTCCGCGACCACGATATCGCCGTCATCGGCGGCGGTGACTCCGCGATGGAAGAGGCAACCTTCCTTACCAAGTTCGCCCGCTCGGTGACGATTGTCCATCGCCGCGACGAGTTCCGCGCGTCAAAGATTATGGTTGAGCGCGCCCAGAACAATGACAAGATTCGCTTTGCGACGAACAAGGTTGTGTCCCAGGTTCTTGGTGAGGACAAGGGTTCAGTTACCGGTCTCGAGCTGGAAGACACCGTCACTGGCGAGAAATCCGTCCTCGATGTGACTGCCATGTTCGTAGCAATTGGCCACGAGCCACGTTCGCAGATGGTTCGCAATCAGCTGGACTGCGACGAGAATGGCTACATTCAGGTAGCCGCTCCGAGCACCCAGACCTCCCTCAAGGGCGTCTTTGCAGCGGGCGACGTTGTTGACTCGCATTACCAGCAGGCAATTACCGCCGCCGGCTCTGGCTGCAAGGCCGCGCTGGATGCTGAGCACTACTTGGAAACTGTTGCTCGGTAGCTGACAGCAGGGCAGTCTCGCTAGCTGGATAAACAGCTATTAGTTGGGGCGGTGCAATTGTTGGATAACGCCAACGATTGCAGACATCCAACTATTGGGAGTACCCGATAGTCAGTCAGCCCAATTGTTGTTAGCTGTCGCTCAATGAGGGCGCAGCGGGACGTGTTATAGCCCGATCCGCCCCGCACCCATCGAGCGCTCGCAGCGTTCCCAAGAACACCATTAATTAACAATTTAGTACTTCACTCGCGCCACCGGAAGCCCTAATTTTTGACGCCTTTAGCGCCAAATCCGTACGCGAGACTGAAGAAACTAGGTTGAAAAATTAGAATCAAGAGCACGAATCAAAACCACTAAGAACTCAAACGAGCTCATTCTAAGGAGAAGAATTTCATGGCTCCGGTAACTGTCACCGCCAATACCTTTAAGTCCGATGTCCTCGAATCCGATAAGCCGGTACTTGTAGATTTCTGGGCAGAGTGGTGTGGCCCGTGTAAGAAGATTGCTCCCGTTCTCGACGAGGTTGCGACCGAGCTCGATGGCAAGGCCGTCATCGCCAAGGTCAACGTCGATGAGGAGCGTGCACTGGCTGGCATGTTCCAGATTATGTCCATCCCAAGCCTGCTCCTATTCAAGGACGGCAAGAAGGTCGAAGAGATTCGCGGAGTCCGCCCGAAGGGCGAAATCACGGCGCTCATCGAGAAGCACCTTTAAAAAAAAACAGGGGTTGCTCCTTATCCGATACGAGGTCGCAACTGCTCACCCGTCACTTCACTTCTCCCACCTTCCTTGGACACGCCCCATTAAGATGTGACTGAAGTTATGGTTGTGATTTAGAGTTAGTTCTGGGGTTTTGCCGTCGGGCTTGCCGACGCGCCCTCGTAACAATCAATTCGCGCCTGCGACCTGGTAATCTTGCTGGAAATGGCGGTTTACGTCTTCCTTAATACCGTGAAGGAACCAGGTTGCCGCCAACTTAAGAGGTATTGCTGACCATATCCTCTGAGAGTGCGCGGAGTTTCTTAACTGAAGTTTCGTTTAGCTCACTGGCCAGTAATACTGATTAAGTGTTGTGAGGACCCCACAACGGCCTGAACATAATTGTGGAGTTCGGAAGGGAGTTTTCGTGCCAGAGTTTCTGAAGGTGGGCGATAGGTCACCTCGTGTTGCCGAGGTACGTTCTACCCTGGCTCGTCTTGGGCTTCTGCCCAACTGGGAGGGCTCAGCTGCAGAGGAAAACTCGCCTCAGTGGTCTGGTGACGACGACCTGTTTGATGAGGATATGCGCAACGCTCTCCTGGCGTTCCAACAGTCCCGCGGTGTCTATGCCGACGGCATCATCCGCGACAGCACCCTGCGCCTACTGCGAGAAGCTTCGTACACTCTGGGCACCCGCGTACTGTCCTACGATCCACTGTCACAAATGACCGGTGAGGACGTGGGCGTCCTCCAAGCTACCTTGCAGGAGCTCGGTTTCCACGATGCCCGAGTAGACGGCCACTTCGGCCCGAAGACCGATGCATCTGTGCGTGAATACCAGCTCAATTACGGGTTGGAGCCGGACGGTATCTGTGGCCCCGTTACTCTCCGAGCGCTCAGCTACTTGGGTAGAAGGGTTACTGGTGGCTCGGTAAACGCTTTCCACGAGAAGGAAATCCTGCGCACGATGGGGCCTAAGCTCTCAGGCAAGCGCATTGTCATTGATCCAGGCCTTGGGGCAGGGGAGCCCGGCGTCGTGGTCGACGGCCCCTACGGTCAGATTTCTGAAGAGGAAATTCTTTGGGATTTGGCCTCTCGCATCGAAGGTCGTCTTGTCGCGGCGGGTGCAGAGACTATTCTGTCTCGTCCTCGTACCGACAACCCATCTATCGAAGATCGAGCTGAGATGGCCAACGCATTTGGCGCTGACATCTTCATCTCCCTGCAGGCTGATCACTATCACAACAACCGCGCCAGCGGTATTGCGACCTTTTACTTCGGCTCGATGAAGGGCTCCAACTCCATTCTGGGCGAACAGCTCTCTGGCCTTATTCAGCGGGAAATTGTTGCCCGTACGAGCCTGGTGGACTGCCGCTCGCACGCCCGTACTTGGGATCTCCTCCGTCTGACCAGGATGCCCACGGTGGAAGTCGCCGTTGGTTACCTGACCAATGAGGATGACGTGGCAATTCTTTCTTCCCCAGATCAGCGGGACGTAATTGCCGAATCTATCGTTGTCGCTGTAAAGCGTCTGTACCTGGGCGATGAAGAGCAGCAACCAATGACCGGCGCTTACAGCTTTGCTCAGCTGATTGAAGAGGAAAAAGCCTAAACACGGCCGACCTATGTAACCCGGTGCTAGAGACTGAACAGCTTTGAGCGCATAAAGGGTTCTTTCGCACTTAGATCCAACGCATGACCGATTTCTTCATCCCAGTCCAATTCCGCATCCAACTCGATACGGAGTTTCGGATGAATCGGATGTGGAGTCACCACCCGAAACCCGGAGTCAAGAAGGGTTCGCGTACGAATTAAATCACCGGCGTTATGGTTAATCGCCGCCAACGAATCTGAGATACACGGCTTTGGATTTAGCTTTTCTTCGAGTTGCGCCTCGAAATCAGCGATTAGATTCTCCGTACCGTCGTCAGGCGTTGGCGATGACGGCGTGGGTCCCGACATAGAATCCGCTGTGCCACTGCAACCAAACGCCTCTACCGCTGAAATCCCGCGCAGCGCGAGCTTGTGCAGAGCGGTCACAATGAGAACGCGGAGCATGTCATCATCGACGTCTAAAGCGTTGTAATGGAGACTCGTCAGCGCAATCGCATCCGGCGATATTGGCCCGGAAGGCATGGAAAATGTCGTCGGGCAGAAGCGCGGGGGCGCAAAGAGGAGCGTGCCGACGGTCTCAGGCTTCCCATCGATAAGTGATGCCGGTGGCTTTCGCCGTAGCGAATATCCGCACGGTCCCCAGGAAAGGTAGACGGTATTGAGCCATGCTTCCTTCTCCAAGCGCACCTGGGCGGCTAAATCAGAGCTTAGGACGCTATTTAAGGGGCTCTCACTAGCTCCGGTAGGCCGAGTAGCGGGTTGGCTGTCCGAATGCTTTAAATCGCCGTTGAGGGCTTCATCCTCTTCTGGCTTGCGAGGGTCCAAATTAGGTTCGCGCGGCTCAGACGAGAAGTGGGGTAGGGCAGTTGCAGTACGGATATGCTCCATGCCCTGTTCCCAAAACAGGCTTAACATCGTCTCCGGATAGATTCCATCGATGTCGGCCAGCGAGATTTTCTCGATGAATACTTCAGTCACAGTAACCGGGTTTACTCTTCGTCGAGATGCATCAGTGATATGATGCGATCAAAGTCCTCGAGGTTGCCGAATTCGATGACAATTTTGCCCTTACGCTTGCCCATCTGGGCAGTCACCTTCGTATCAAAAGAATTGGACAGGCGATCAGCCCAATTGTGGAGTACCTCCGGCTGCGGAGTGGGCTCGCGGTGCTGCTTCTTCGGTCGCTCGCCTGCATTGAGTAATGTCACTGCTTCTTCGGTCGCACGGACAGATAGTCCTTCAGCAACAATTCGCTCGGCGAGGCGCTGCTGTTCCTCCTTACCTGCCTTGACCCCAAGCAAGGCACGTGCGTGGCCAGCCGACAGAACTCCGACCGCTACTCGTCGCTGTACTTCCACCGGCAACTGCAAGAGTCGAATCATGTTGGTAATAACGGGCCGCGAGCGACCGATACGATCTGCCAGCTCTGCCTGAGTAACACCAAACTCATCGAGCAGCTGTTGGTACGCAGCGGCCTCTTCGAGTGGGTTCAGCTGCACGCGATGGATGTTCTCTAGTAGGGCATCGCGGAGCATGTCCTGATTTGGAGTATCGCGAACGATGGCGGGAATCGTGTCAATTCCAGCTCGCTGAGAAGCACGCCAGCGACGTTCACCCATGATGATTTCAAACTCGGGTTGCAGCGCATTCGGATCTTCCTTGCGCGCTGCCTCGAGCGCTGCCGCACGATTATCCGTTGAGATTGGTCGTACGATAATCGGCTGCAATAGACCGAACTCACGAATAGAGTGAGCAAGCTCATTCAAGGGCTCTTCATCGAAGACCTCTCGTGGCTGCTTCGGGTTCGGCGTGATGAGCTTCAAATCGACCTCGCGATAGGTCGCGCCAAACTCGTTTGCGGCCGAAGCGTCAACATCAGCAGCCTCGGCGCCACTGTAGTCCGCTACTTCCGACGTTGCTGAGGGCGATGTTTCACGTGAAACATCGCTAGGCTTACCAATGGCCTTATCGTCACTGTGACGTTTCTTGGCCTCATTAGTATGCGGCTTACTTTGCCCGGATTTTGCAGATTTTCCGGCGTTTTTCCTCTCAGGCGCCGAGGTGCCGGATCCCGTCGCGGCTGCGCCCAGTACGTCGGCAACTCCGCTACTTCCAGACTGCTTCGTCCCCTCGGTACGGCGGGGACCGAAAATAATATCCGCGGCACTTTCACCTACCGACGGGTTAGCCGCCGGAGCAGTTGGGATTAGCGCGGCGATACCGCGACCGAGCCCTCCCTTGCGGTTCTCCTTTTTTTGATTCGACATGGGTTACTACTCCTAGTTGCTTTAATTTGGCTCAGTGGAATTGGACGGGGTAGGGGAGGAAGCTGGCTTTTGCCCAATCGCACTTCCCCCAGGAACTGCTGAATAGTCGCCACGCGTTGCCAATTCCTTTGCAGCATCAAGATAAGCAACTGCGCCCCGAGACCCTGGATCGTAGGAAATTACGGTCTGCGAATATCCCGGCGCTTCCGATACCTTCACGGATCGAGGGATGAGATTACGCAGAACAACCTCGCCGAAGTAGTTACGAACCTCATTGGCAACTTCTTCTGACAGCTTGGTGCGGCCATCGAACATAGTGAGCAGCACAGCAGAAATATGCAGCTCCGGGTTGAGATGCTGACGAATCATCTGCACGTTATTCATCAGCTGCGTCACACCCTCCAAGGCGTAAAACTCACACTGAATCGGTATCAAAACCTCGTTGGCGGCGGTCATCGAATTCAGCGTCAACAGACCAAGCGAAGGCGGACAGTCAATAATGAGAAAGTCGAAGCCGTTGTCAATCAAGTACTGATCTGGAATTGCATCGAGAAGTCGGCGCTCACGGTTCAGGAGCGAGACCAGCTCAATCTCGGAGCCCGCCAAGTCCAATGTCGCCGGCACACAATAGAGGTTCTCAGATTCAGGGGAACGCTGGATGACATCGTCAATCTGCAGCTCGCCGATGAGAAGCTCATAGGTCGAAGGAGTCCCGGAAACATGCTCAATGCCCAGGGCCGTAGAAGCATTTCCCTGCGGGTCATTATCGATGACCAGAACCTTGAGACCATGCCGCGCGAGCGCCGAAGCGATGTTGACTGCCGAGGTGGTCTTGCCCACGCCACCCTTCTGGTTGGCAATCGTGATACGACGCGGTCGCTCGGGGCGTGGAAGCGATAAACGGTTCGGGGCTTTAACTTGCGCCGCCCGTTGAGCTGCCGCAGCGATGGGTGTGTCTTGCCAGGACTTCCGGCTCATTAACTATTCCCCTTACAAGCACAGCAATCACCAATCATGGCCACTGGAGTGCGAATTAAAACTTAGTAACTATCTGCAAAAGCGTAATCATCAAGCCCCAACAACCGTTAGACGCCGACGATTGTGGAATGTTTCACGTGAAACATCCACCTTGGTCGCTAGGACTTTGCCATACCGCGATACTTATCCCACTCTAGCCCGACGGCACTACGCGCCTCAATGCCGAAACCAGAACACAAACGAATCCGCAGTGGAGTTGGGGGAGCGGGGCTTACAGCCTACTTCTTCTGAATAATCACGGCGTACGTCGAAGTTCCCAACACGGAACCGCCGACCTCTACGACGCGGGGATTAATTCCCTTCGCCTTAGCAATAAGCTTTGCATCCCGATCGATTTCCTCTTGGGCAGTTCCACCCTTCAGTGCAACCATCGCGCCTCCGGATTTAACTAAAGGAAGCGACCATCCCGCCAACTTCCCAAGAGGGGCAACAGCGCGGGAGGTGACGACATCCACTTGGCCAATCTCAGCGCGAACCACTTTCTCCTCAGCACGCCCGCGAACTACCGTTACATTGTCCAGCTCAAGATCTTCCACAACTTCGTTCAAAAAGGTTGTACGGCGCAGCAATGGTTCCACAAGAACCACCTTCAAATCCGGTCGCGCAAGAGCAAGCGGAATGCCGGGCAAGCCAGCCCCCGAACCAATATCCGCAACTACAAGCCCTTTGCCTATCGATTCTCCAACTACCGCAGAATTGATAATGTGCCGATCCCACAGCTTTGGAGTTTCACGTGGTCCAATCAAACCTCGGACTGTCGCCTCCTCGGCCAACCATGAGTGGTAGCGGTATGCCCGATCGGCATTGTCTCCAAACACGGTATCTATCACCGAACGCAGATCTGCATCGACCAAACCTGCGGAGGCTTCTTGCTTATCGACGTCTTTCGCGGAGTTACTCAACAGTTCCTCTAACCTTTCCAATGGGGCAGCTGTGCCGTCACTCGTCGAGCTTTTCAACACCCCTAGTGTACGACAGTGCAACAACGATGTTTCACGTGAAACATTGACTGGGGATGGATGCCAAACTCGAGACTCCAGAGAAAATTACAGATCTGTAATAACAGCGACGTTGTTTGCGTGGGAGGGGACTAAGGCAAACAAAAACGCCCCGCAGCAAATACGGGGCGTTCTGATTAATTAACTTATGTAGACGAAGCGCGGTGCTACTTCAGCTATTTCTTCTTGCGCTTCCGTTTCTTCCGATTCGCGGGATTCTGTCCCGGCGCCGACTTGGAAGCCGGACCCTGCTGTCCCTTCGCCGAATTGCCATCCGGAAGGTGGCTAGAAGCCTTGTTCGCAGTAGAAGCCTCACCAGACTGCGACTGCTGCGCTTTCTGCGCTGCCTGGCGCTTGCCGCCCTTCTTCGGGTTGATTGGCTTCTGGCCAACCTTCGGAGCGAGCTTCTCCTGTGCCTCGCGCTTAGCAGCCTTCTTGGCTGCGACAGCTTCCTTCTCTTCCTCATCCAGCTTGCCAAAGATGTAGCGCTGCTGGAAGTAGGTCCACACGTTGTTAGTCACCATGTAGACAAGAAGACCGATGTGCCAGAAAGCACCGGTAACAAGAATCATGATTGGGAAGAACCAAAGCATCATCTTGTTCATCATGTCCATCTGCTGCCCCATAGGGCCTTCCTGGCGCTTCACCAAGCCGGCTTCCTGGCGGGCACGGGTGCGCTCAACAGACATGCGAGCGTTGAAGTGCGTTGCCAGTGCCGCGACAACAATCAGCGGGATAGCAACGATCATGATGTCCATGCGGGTGAAGTCTGCAGGCGTACCAGGCACGGTAAAGGCTGCGTATTGATCCTCACCCATTCCAACCGAACTGGACAGTGGAGCATTGAGCACACGAGCCAGGAGGAAGGACCGCACCTCATCTACACCGAAGATGTAGTTAGGCGTATTCCAGTTCTGCTCCACCGACATGCCGAGCGCATTGCCCGACGTACCCGTTCGGTTAAACGAACGCAGCACGTGGAAAAGACCGATGAACACAGGCATCTGAACCAGAATCGGCAGACAGCCGCCGAGCGGGTTGACACCCATTTCCTTCTGTAGCTGGCGCATAGCAAGAGCCTGAGCCTGCTGATCATTCTTGTACTTCTCCTTGATCGCCTGCATCTCAGGAGCGAGTTGCTGCATCTTGATGGCAGAACGCTGCTGGTTCAGCATCGGCTTAAACAGGAGGATACGGATGGTGACCACAAGCAAAATAATGGCCAGCACCCACGAGATACCCGAGGAGGGATCGAATAGGAAACCTGAGGCCTTATGCCAGAACCACAGGATGGCCGAAATCGGCCGATACACGAAATTGAGCACGGTCTAAGATCACTCCGTTCTTTAGGGGGCAGCGCACTCGCGCCTTCGTCTACAAAGCCCGGTCAAAGGCTAAGCATTACTAGAGGTTACCTGTGCATTCGCTTTAACCACGAACCCAGGCCGGGGAATGTAGCTGGAACTGGATCCCAGCCGCCCGGATGCCAGGGTGCGCAACGGAAGATACGCAGGAGAGTCAGCCACAGGCCACGAATAGCTCCGAAGCGGCGCACGGCCTCAAGACCATATGCGGAGCACGTCGGTTCAAAACGACATGTGCTCGTTGGCTTCAGATTAGAGATACGACGGCGGTAGAAGAGAATCGCCCTCTCAGCCACACGTGCACCGGGGGCCTGGGCGAGGGGGCCGTCGTCAAGCGAATTAGCGCCGACGTTCGTATGTAGCGAGTGCCGATTGCACATCGTGGGACAGCTCCTGGCTGGTGGCTGTGGCAGAAGCGGGCAGCGCGCGAACGACAATGTCCATAGTGGACGGGAGATCCTGCGCGGCCGCAGCCATAACATGGCGGAGCTTGCGGGATACAGCGTGACGAGTCACGGCGTTGCCCACAGCTTTAGATACGACAAGACCGACACGTGGACCACCAAACCTGGCAATCTGCGTATCGGTCTTATCTTCACCGCCAGAAGCGGCGGTGTCACGAATATGCAAGACCAACGTCTTGCGTCCGATTCGGCGTCCACGTCGTACGGTGACCGTGAAGTCACGCGAAGAACGCAGCTTATTGCTCTGAGGGAGCACCGAAATCGGTGTCCTCTTACTTAAGCGGACAGGCGGGCACGGCCCTTGCTGCGGCGTGCTGCCACAACGGCGCGACCGGAACGGGTACGCATACGGGTACGGAAGCCGTGCACGCGTGCACGACGGCGGTTATTCGGCTGGAACGTCCGCTTCGACACGGTTGACACTCCTTGAAACTCAAACGACCACGAGTCCACGCTGAACACACCGCAGTAAACCCCTCGCTTCGAGTTCGAAGCAGCGATGCGTCTGACGCATTCCCGTGATGCACGGAAAAATTACTTACCGACAGAATGAAAGCTACAAGCGTTCTGTCGGGTCCAAGCACGAGCTCGGACTCATATCTCAATGGATATGAAACACCCAGATAGGTTACGTCGAATCGAGCGAGAAATTCAAATCAACACGCCGGATTTACCTGGAGAATCATTTTCCAAGTTTTCCAACGGTACCGATGTTGACCTGTGGAAATACTGACCTATGCACCGCAATCCACAGGGTGTTTATCCAATCAGCTGTGGATAACTTCCACACCATGAATCACAGCGAGCAGGGGAAATAACGCGTTTACCTAGGTAAACGCAGACTAGGGGGCTATTTTTCATTGTGAGCAAACTGTGGATAAACTGTTAGTCAATTAGCGACGAAGTTTATCCACAGGTGTGGACAAACATGTGGAAGTCCTGCTCGGGGCGTATAGCGCCTTGTGTAGAAACACCCCACAGGGCGAATTACAAGAAATAGCCCCCAAATGGGCAGCTATGGCACTCTCGCCATGCCAAAAACACTCCACAAAAACAGGTCGCCTCGATAAATTTGATGAACGTAAACATGTAAAAGGACATTCACACAGTGAGCGAACAACCAGAATTGCCAGGTGGACTCTGGGAGCAGGTCGTTTCTATCCTGACTTCACCAGAAGGTGCGCCGGAGTTGGGTATTGCACCACTACGCCCGCCACACAAGGCACTGCTGCGGTCAGTGACGCACACTGGTGACTTTCCAGGTTTTTTCCTGCTCAGCACTCAATCGCCAGTGGTACAGGCGCTGGTAAAAGAAGAGCTCAAGGGCATTATCGAAGCCGTCTTAGCTTCGCTGACCGGCGAGGAGTTGGAAACGGTCATCACCGTTGCTGATCCTGCTGACGACGCTGAAGATAGCCAGGCGGCGGAGGCCACTCAACCATCTGCACAGCACTCGGGACAGACCCCATCTGCAGCTTCGCGTCCGCAGCAGGCTCAGCGTCAACAGCCAAACCAGCAGCAGCACCAGCAGCAGTCTGGCCGTAACTACCCGTTCCCCAGTGCAGATACGAACGACTTCAATCTCCACGAGCAGCACCAGGGATCGACACAGATGCCACAAGTGCCGCAGACGCATCAGCCAAATGTCCATAATCAGCAAAGTGCCCAGTCACAGCACAGATCGATGGACGCCGTGGATTCAATGGCGCAGGGGCTTTCGCACTCATCTGCCGAGAATCCAATGACTATTGCTGATCAGCGCCAGGTCACAAGTCCTTTCCTCTCCGAGAGCCACGGCACTCCAACCGAGATGAGCATGCCTTTCGAGGAGCCCACCCTCAACCCGAACTACACCTTCGAGACCTTCGTTATTGGTCCGCAGAATAAGTTCGCCGCTGCAGCCGCCGTCGCTGTTGCGGAGTCTCCGGGGCGCACCTACAACCCGCTGTTTATCTCCGGCGGTTCGGGTCTTGGCAAGACGCACCTGCTCCACGGCATTGGTCACTACGCCAAGCATTTGTACCCTAACCTGCGGGTTCGTTACGTTTCCTCGGAAGAGTTCACCAACGACTTCATTAATTCCGTGCGTGACGACGCCCAGGAATCCTTCAAGCGTCGCTACCGCGATTTGGACATGCTCATCATCGATGACATCCAGTTCTTGGAGGGCAAGGAAGGTACACAGGAAGAGTTCTTCCATACGTTCAATGCCCTGCACCAGTCCAATCACCAGATTGTGCTGTCGTCGGACCGCCCACCGCGGGAGCTTAAGACTCTGGAGGATCGCCTTCGTACCCGCTTCCAGTGGGGGCTCAATCCGGATCTGCAATACCCGGACTTGGAGACGCGAATCGCAATTCTGTCGAAGAAGGCACAGCTGTCTGATCTGGTCGTTCCGCATGATGTACTCCAGTACATCGCGGAGAACACCTCATCTTCTATTCGTGAGCTCGAGGGGCGTCTACTGCAGATTAGCGCTCACGCGTCCATGATTCATGAGCCTGTGACCTTGAAGTTTGCACAGGAGATCCTCGGTGCCGACGAAATCGAGGTGCAGATTACTCCGGAGATCATCATCTCCACCACGGCTGAGTACTTCGACCTAACGGTTGCAGATTTGGTGGGCCCGGGTAAGACTCGCCCGGTCGCTCATGCACGCCAGATTGCGATGTACCTGACGAGGTCCTTCACCGAGCTTTCGTTGCCGTCGATTGGCCGGGAGTTCGGAAATCGTGACCATTCGACGGTTTTGCACGCTGAACGCAAGATTGTTAAGGAAATTCAGGAGAAGAAGCCCTCAAAGGACCAGGTCAACGACCTGACCACACGCATTCGAGATCGAGCTCGTGGAACGGCTTAAAAACCTTGGGTTCGGCGTGCGGAATTCTTGTTATTAACTGCGGTTTTTCCGTGCACAGAGCTGTGGACAACTCGTAAATTTTGTGGATGAAAGATGAAGCCCGAACACTATCCACAGACACCCCAAGTTATCCACAGTTAGACGCACTGGTTATCCACAGCGCGAAACCAGCGAAGACCAGCGGGAATCATGTAATTTCACAATGTGCACACCCCCTATTACTACTCCCGACTTTAAAAATCTCTAGAAACTTCTAGATAAAAGGGGGCCTGCGCACAACCCCGGGCAAACAACCTCTGGCGCACAACTTTAAAAATGCCAAGAACGAGTAAGAACTACGATTAAGCACTAGACGGACTACAAGAATCCCAGTGAGGTCTTTGGCAGTCTGCAGTAGAGTTGTACGATGGAATCTTTGTAACTCCAGTCATGTGCGCTGACATAGCGCGCTGACAACACAAAAGACGGCTAATAAACGGCTAAAAACAGACATCCAATACCGGTGGAGGAACGATGGAGCAGACCGAAGTCCGTATTCGCGCGGCTAAGGACGATCTCGCGGGTGCGGTGAGCTGGGTTGCTCGTAACCTGCCTGCACGCCCGACTCAGCCGATTCTGCGAGGCATGGTTTTTCTCGCGGATGACAATGGTTTGCAGCTCGCTGGCTATGACTACGAGGTCTCCACTCAAATCCGTATTAGCGCAGAGGTCGATGAGCCCGGTCGCTTCGCCGTCAATGGCAAGTTGGTTTCTGACATTGTTTCTAAGCTGCCGAATAAGCAGGTAGAGATGCACTTTGATGGCACAAAGGTCATCGTTCGTTGTGGTTCTTCCCGCTTCGAGCTGCCAAGTCTGACCTTGGAGGATTACCCGCAGCTACCGGAAGCTCCGGCTGCTACCGGCACTGTCGATGCCGCTCTGCTGGCCGAGGCTATTGGTCAGGTCGCTGTCGCTGCCGGCAAGGATGAGTCGCTGCCGATGCTGACCGGCATCCGGATGGAAACCGAAGGTAACGAGGTCACTCTCGCTGCCACCGACCGTTTCCGCCTGGCTGTTCGCAGTTTCGAGTGGGAGCAGGTCCCGGAGGGTGAGACCAAGCTGCTCATCCCGGCCAAGACCTTCGCGGAGACCGCCCGCACTCTCGATACCACTTCTAGCGAGCCAGTGACCTTGGCATTCGGCGACGGATCCGATGATCGTGAGGTCGGCTCCGAAGGCCTGCTGGCTATCCTCGCCGATCCTCGTCGCACTACCACGCGACTGCTGGACGCCGAGTTCCCGAAGTTCCGCCCGCTACTGCCGAAGCAGCATTCCTCCATGGCTGTTGCCCGTGTTGACCAGCTGCAGGATGCCATCCGTCGTGTGTCTCTGATGGCGGATCACGGTGCGCAGATTCGCATGGACTTCTCCGACGGTCAGGTTGTCCTTTCCGCTCATGGAGACGAGGTTGGTCACGCAGAAGAGACTGTGGCCTGCAACTTCTATGGTGAACCACTTCTGATTGCCTTCAACCCGCAGTACCTGCTCGAGGGGCTCAGCGCTGTTCGCTCCCATCGTGTTCTGCTGGGCTTTACGCAGCCATCGCGTCCTGCGATTCTCATTCCGGAGCCGGAAGCCATTCCGGAGCTCGGTGAGGACGGCTTTTACCCAACGCCGGAGACCGACTTCACTTACCTGCTGATGCCTGTGCGCCTGCCGGGCTAGTCTGCGGCTATGCACATTCGGTATTTGTCCTTGCGGGACTTCCGCTCCTGGCCGGAGTTGGAAGTCGAGTTCACGCCTGGAATTACCGTATTTACCGGGCAAAATGGCTACGGCAAGACCAATATCGTCGAGGCCGTTGGGTATCTCTCCACGCTCGGTTCGCATCGAGTTTCTATGGATGCTCCGCTGGTTCGTTCGGGGACCCCGTCGGCACGCATTTCGGCGACGGCGGTCAATGATGGCCGCGAGCTAACTGCGCATCTGCTCATCAATCCGCATCGCGCGAATCAGGCGCAGATTAATCGCACGAGGCTGAAGTCCCCGCGGGAGCTGCTGGGGATCGTCAAGTCGGTATTTTTCTCGCCCGAGGATCTCACGCTGGTTAAGGGCGAGCCCGCTTCCCGTCGTCGCTACATCGACGATTTGCTCGCTTTACGACGGCCACTGTCCGCCGGTATCCGCATTCAATATGACAAGATTTTGCGTCAGAAGAATGCGCTGCTGAAGTCGGCGGGCTCGACGCTGCGCCGTGGCTATTCTTCTTCGGAGGGGCAGGCCGCACTGAGCACGCTGGATACCTGGGATGCGCAATTGGCGCAGGTGGGAGCGGCGTTAATGGCTGCGCGCATGGATTTGATTGCCGAGCTTTCCGAACATGTCAGCGAGGCCTATGCCACGCTTGCCCCGCACTCGCGCCCAGCCACGATTGCCTATGCGCCGAAGGTCGACAGCCTGGATGGCGGGCCATTGCCCAGCGAACCGGAGCTGCTGGAGGCATTGCTGCTGACGAAGATGGCGGAGCGCCGCACCGCGGAGATTGAGCGCGGTTCCTGTCTCGTTGGTCCGCATCGCGATGATCTCGACCTCATTCTCGGCAATGACCCCGCCAAGGGCTTCGCTAGCCACGGCGAGACCTGGTCTTTTGCACTCGCGCTGCGCCTCGGCGCATACTTTTTGCTCCGTGCCGATGGACCCGACCCGATTTTGGTGCTTGACGACGTGTTTGCGGAGCTCGACCGGCATCGTCGGGAAGCTCTCATGGAGATCGCGCAGCAGGCTGAGCAGGTGTTAATCACCTCGGCGGTGGGAGAGGAGTTACCTCAGGCATTGGTCGAGGATTCCTCGGTGACTCATCACACGGTGACGGTGGCACAGACTGAGCAGGGGCGAATCTCGCTTCTGGATGAAAACCCAGTCGCGGAAGAGTGACGGGTATGGTCGAGAACATGGAGCCGGATAACTCACCGGAAGAGGAAAATGACCTGATCAGCAACGCTTTCTTCCGCATGCGCGATGCCGCTAAGGAAGGCGGTCACAAGTTACCGAATCTCCAGCGGCCACCGAAGAAGAAGGGCTCGTGGTCTGGCCTCGATAGCCGTGTGCCTGTGAAGGCCGCGGAGGGGATTGTTGCGGACGTCGATAAGCAGCGGGCAGCGCAAGCAGTGGTGCGAGATCGTGCCGGTACGGTAATTTCGCCGAGCCTGTTGAAGGAGGCGGGGATTCGGCTGTACCGGAAATATGACCGTCGACCTGCGCCGATTGGTGCGGTGCTGAATAAAGCAGTAGTTGATCGCGGTTGGCAGATCCATATTGCCCACGGTGTGATCATGACGGAGTGGGATTCGATGGTCGGCAAAGTTGTCGCGGAACACTCCCAGGTCAAGGAGTTCAAGGACGGCACTTTGGTGGTCGAGTGCCAATCGACAGCATGGGCAACACAGCTGCGGCTAGCGCAGCGACAGGTTTTGAAGTCGATTGCGGAACGCGTCGGCGATGGGGTGGTTGAGGAAATTAAGGTGCTGGGGCCGAAAGCGCCGAATTGGCGCAAGGGCAAATTGCACATCGAGGGCCGAGGACCGCGTGATACTTACGGGTAAAGGTCGGTAAACGGTCTACGAATAGGCGTCGGTATGCGTAAAACTGCGAAATTTGGTCCTTTGAGCGCATCGGCTATATCCACAGTAGGGGACTACGTTGGGGTAAGATGGGCAGGAGAATACCGGCAGGCGGTTCTTGAGACGTTCTCGGCATCCAAACTAGCCAGACCTATCTAGTAGTCCTATGTAGTTCTGGCTGGCGCCGATAGCGCTTGACCGCCGGCCTATTTTTCGCGCGCTGACGAATGTTGCGCGGGGAGAGAACCAAGAATAGGAGACGCGCCGAACCGTGGCTGCTACCGAACATCAATATGACGCCTCATCGATTACCATCCTCGAGGGCCTCGAGGCCGTGCGTAAGCGGCCGGGTATGTACATTGGCTCGACTGGTGAGCGTGGCTTGCACCACCTGGTGTGGGAGGTTGTAGACAACTCCGTCGACGAGGCGATGGCGGGTTACGCCACCGATGTTGAGGTCACTCTGCTGGAAGACGGCGGCGTTCAGGTCCGCGATAACGGCCGTGGTATTCCTGTCGAAATGCACCCGTCGGGCATGCCGACGGTGCAGGTGGTTATGACTCAACTGCACGCCGGCGGCAAGTTTGACTCCGAGTCCTACGCTGTTTCCGGTGGTCTGCACGGCGTGGGTATTTCGGTGGTTAACGCGCTGTCGACGCGTATGGAAACCGAGGTCATCCGCGATGGCTACACCTGGTACCAGAACTTCGACCAGGCCGTTCCGGAAGAGATTATCCGAGGTAAGAAGACTCGTGGTTCGGGCACCACACAGCGTTTCTGGCCGGACCCGGAGATTTTTGAGACCACCGATTTCAAGTTCGACACCATTTCTCGCCGCCTGCGCGAGATGGCGTTTTTGAACAAGGGCCTGACCATCACGTTGGTGGACAAGCGTGTCTCTGAGGAGGAGCTCGAGGCTGAGGCTCTGGCGGAGCAGGCGGAGACCGAATCCGCTGAAATCGCCAAGGATGCGGCTGAGGAGCAGAAGGAGCAGGCAGAGAAGACCACCAAGCCGAAGGAGCGCCGCAAGGTCTTCCACTACCCGAATGGTCTTCGGGATTATGTCGAGAATCTGAACAAGTCGAAGAACATCATCCACCCGACCATCATTTCCTTCGATGCTGCAGGTGACGGCCACGAGGTCGAGATTGCCATGCAGTGGAACTCGGGCTACTCCGAGTCGGTGCACACCTTCGCCAACACCATTAACACCATTGAGGGTGGCACCCACGAAGAGGGCTTCCGTTCTGCGTTGACATCGCTGATGAACCGCTATGCGCGTGAGCACCGACTGTTGAAGGAGAAGGAAAACAACCTCTCCGGTGAGGACTGCCGTGAAGGTCTCGCTGCCGTGATTTCGGTGAAGGTCGCCGATCCACAGTTCGAGGGCCAGACAAAGACGAAGCTGGGTAACACCGAGGTGCGTTCTTTCGTCCAGCGCATGACCAATGAGCACATCGGTCACTGGCTGGAGGCCAATCCGGCTGAGGCTAAGGCCATTGTTAACAAGGCCATTGCTTCGGCGCATGCCCGTCAGGCGGCCCGTAAGGCCCGCGACCTGGTGCGTCGTAAGTCCGCGACCGACCTTGGCGGTCTTCCGGGTAAGTTGGCGGACTGCCGTTCGAAGGACCCGAAGCAGTCCGAGCTGTTCATCGTGGAGGGTGACTCCGCAGGTGGTTCTGCAAAGGCAGGCCGAAACTCGCTGTTCCAGGCCATTTTGCCGCTGCGCGGTAAGATTTTGAACGTCGAGAAGGCGCGCCTGGATAAGACGCTGAAGAACAACGAGGTCCAGGCCATTATTACGGCGCTGGGCACCGGTATTCACGACGAGTTCGATATCGAAAAGCTGCGCTACCACAAGATTGTGCTGATGGCCGATGCCGACGTCGATGGTCAGCACATTGCCACGCTGCTACTGACGCTGCTGTTCCGCCTGATGCGTCCGCTGATTGATGAAGGGCACGTCTACCTCGCCCAGCCACCGCTGTACAAGCTCAAGTGGGCCAAGGGTGAGCCGGGCTACGCGTACTCAGATGCTGAGCGCGATCAGCTGCTGGAAGAGGGACTGGCCGCCAACCGCAAGATCAACAAGGACGACGGTGTCCAGCGCTACAAGGGTCTCGGTGAGATGAACGCCGCCGAGCTGTGGGATACCACCATGGATCCGGATCACCGCGTGCTGCGTAAGGTCGCCCTCGAGGACGCACAGAAGGCCGATGAACTGTTCACCATTCTGATGGGCGATGACGTCGCTTCACGACGTTCGTTTATTACCCGTAATGCGAAGGACGTTCGCTTCCTCGACGTCTAAGCCGATACCTAGTCTAGTTATCGGCTTGTCGGTTCCCCTGACAAAACCTCAGTTCAGCCATTAATGTTTATGAAATGGAAGATACTCGAGGAAGCATGGTCAACGGGGAACCGCCAGTCGAGCCACGTATTGTGCAGGAGACATTGCCCGATGGCTCCGTGACCCCGATGGCGCTTCGGACTCCCGAAGGTACGCCTCGGGGCATCGTCGTTATTTGGCCGGGCTTTGGCATGGGGGCTCGCTATTACCGGCCGATTGCCCAAGAGTTGCAGCGCCGAGGTTTTTGCGTCCTGACCTCGGAGCTGCGCGGCCAGGGTAACCAGACTGCGGTGGCCACCCGTGGCCACAACTGGGGCTACCAGGATCTTGCATCGGTGGATTACCCGTTGGCCGTGGCGCGTGCGCGTAAGGAGTTCGACCACCTCGCGGCAGGGGAGAGCACAGAGGAGAAGCTGCCGGTCTACTTGCTGTGTCATTCCATGGGCGGCCAGATTGCCTCGCTGTATCTGGCTCGACCGGAAGCGGACGTGGCTGGCGTAGTGATGGTCGGCTCCGGTACTCCGCACTACAAGTGTTTTACTGGCAACGAGTACAAGCGGCTTCGCTACGGCGCACCGTTTATGCAGGTAGTGTCCCAGATTCTGGGTTATTGGCCAGCGGGCAGGTTTGATGTGGCCGGCTACGGCCGACAGGCCCGTAACCATGTGGTGGAGTGGGCGCGCTTCTCTCGCACGGGTCTCCTGCGACCGCGCGGTGCGGACATCGACTATGCCGCTGAGATGCCTAAGGTGGCCACCCCGGCGCTGCTGCTGAACTGTGGCGGTGACCGTGACTGCCCGGCGGAGTCGGCGCAGGCCTTGGCGCGGATGTTGCCGAATTCGGCGAAGTACGAGTTCATTGAGCAGCGCCTGGGACATAACCGATGGGCGCGTGAGCCGCAGGCTGTGGTTGACCGCTTCGAGCGGTTCATTGAGGAAATTTAAGCCGCAATTTTCCAACCTGTAATCTGCGCTTCTTAACGTAGATACTTATGGAAACATCACCTAAAAAAATATCTGAATTTTCCCGTCGGCACTTCCTGCAGACCGCCGCAGGAGTCGGTGCCGTCACCGCTGCGAGCACGCTGCTGCCACCATCACTGCGCCACGCGCTCGCGCAGCCCCGACCGGCTGGCTCTCTTGATCAAATTGAGCACGTAGTCGTGTTGATGCAGGAAAACCGCTCTTTTGATCACTACTTCGGCACGCTCCGAGGTGTGCGAGGGTACAAAGACAACTCCGCTTTACCGGGTGTATTCAACCAGAGTGGGGTCAGTCCATATCTAATCCGCAACGCCGCTAATCGCGGTGATCTCTCGGTGGAGTACATTGCGAGTCTGCCGCACGGTTGGGAAGACGGGCAGGTTGCACTAAACGGCGGCCGCTGTAACGGCTGGATTGAGGCCAAGGGTAAGGGCACGATGGCCTGTTATGACCGCCAGGACATTGCGTTCCAATTCGCTCTCGCAGAGACGTTCACCATCTGTGATGGTTACTTTTCCTCGATGCCTACGTCGACAAGCCCGAACCGCAACTACCTGTTTTCGGGTGACACCCGAAAGGAACCGTGGGGGACTGGAGCGGTTGGCAATGCGGCGTATGAGCCGACGCACCCGGGGTATAAGTGGCGCACTTATGCCGAGGAGCTCACGGAGGCAGGGGTGCCGTGGCGTGTCTACCAGGAGTGGGATAACTACACGGACAACAACCTGGATTTCTTTGCCGCGTTTCGAAATATTGGCCGCAAGGTTATTCGTGAGGCTGGGCTGCCGGGGCTCGATATGACGGGTTTTCATGAGAAGCTACTGGAACTGGGCGATGGGATGCCGCCAACTACAGAGCAACAGGAGATGGTCGATCGTCTGAATGCCGCTGTGGAGAAGCTGCCTGACGCGGAACGGGATCTCTATGATCGCGCGCTGCACCGCCGCCCGCCGGGCACGCTATCCGACGCTTTCCGACGAGATGTTGAATCTGGGCAGCTGCCGAAGGTGTCCTGGATTGTGCCCTCGGCCGCGGAAAGTGAGCACCCGGGAGCGTCCTCGCCAATTCAGTCGGCGAATATCACCTACCGTCTGTTGGATGCGTTGGCCTCCAATCCGGAAGTGTGGGCCAAGACAGTTTTCCTGATTAACTTTGACGAGTTTGATGGTTACTTCGACCATGTGGTGCCGCCGCTGCCGCCAAAGAATGAGCCGGGGGAGTGGTACCTGGGTAAGCCGAAGGGGCTCGGTTTCCGCGTCCCGATGACTGTCATTTCACCGTGGTCGGTGGGTGGTCTGGTGTCCTCGGAGGTCTTCGATCACACTTCGGTGATCCGTTTCCTGGAGCAGGTCACTGGCGTGAACTGTGGAAACATCACTGATTGGCGCCGTCGGATATGTGGTGATTTGGTATCCACGCTGGACTTCTCGGCATCGGCGGGAATGCAGCTTCCAGAGCAGCCGGGGCCAGCACCGGAGTTTGTGAAGCGCTGGGAGGCGGAGCCGGCCGGTGACTATCCAGTGCAGGAGTCCGAGCAGGCGACCGCGCTGCCAACACCGTACCGGCTTCATGCCTACCTTAAAGACGGCAACCTTGTGCTGGTCAACGACGGTTCCCGTGAGGCTGTTTTCGCTGTTTACAGTGGTAACAAGGTAGAGCACCACACCGTGCTCGGCACATTAGAGCTGCGAATTGGACTTCTAGACCGCGAACTTACCGTGTGCGGCCCGGACCGCTTCCTGCGTGTGTTCAGCAAGACGGCGAAGGAGTTGCCGGAGGTCACTTTGAAGCACGTGGCGGGACGTGTTCTCGTCGGCGGGCAGGACCGAACGGCTGATTATGTCCGTGATGGCTGGTACGAGGTCGAGCTGACTGAAGGTGAGGCCACGGCGTATTACACGGGTCGACTGGAGTCTGGCAATCGCATTCCGACGAGCCCGTTCACCCGAAAAATCGACTAGGCCGCGTCCCTGGCTAGATGCCGCTTTTGACCAGTTTCCACGTCTCTGCGAATGACACTTCTTCGCCATTGGTGATGAGGAGTATGTGTGCAAGTAGTGCGCCCAGCGCGGTGTTTCCAAAACTCAGTGGTTTCACGTGAAACGTTGCGTCAGCGACCGCTTGTGCAGCCGCAGAAACCGTGGGAAAACTGCGGTGACCAGCAATGACACCTGGGCTGGCGGCAGCAATGGCGCTGATTGCCCATGGTCGCACAAGCGTAGCGTCAGCCAATTCCGGCACTTTGGCCACCAGTTCGTCGGTAGCCGCCAGGATTGCGGCCTCGCTGAGAGGCTGAACTTGGGGCGCCCTCATTCCTCTGCTCCCCGGGGGCTCGGGGAGCTCAACTTTCGCAGCAGCGCCATGTCGGTATCAATCACGCTTGCCGTAATTTCCCGGGTCTGACCTTGTTGAAGGGCTCTCGCGGCGGCGGATTCAATGGCGCGAATGACGGCCTCATGTTTGGATACGCCCTCCATTTGCGCCAGCAGTGTCAGGGCAGTGTCCTGTTCTCTCGTGAGCCTTAAGGTCATTGCCATAGCGCTCTCCTTACTGCCTCAATCGTCGCTGTCAGGTTTAAAAACTGACGAAGTGATACCACAATGGTATCGAAAAGTTGCACACGGCGTCGTAAAATGGGCTCTAAAGCCCTGTAGAATGGATGCGAACCTCTTTTAAGTAAAGGAAGCAGTCATTGAGCGACGATAACAACAACGACGGCTCATCCTTCGGAAGTGGAGTATTGGGCCACCAGGTTCGCCCGATCGACATCAATGAAGAGATGCAGTCGAGCTATATCGACTACGCCATGAGCGTGATTGTGGGCCGTGCGCTGCCGGAGATTCGTGATGGTCTCAAGCCGGTGCACCGCCGCATTCTCTACGCCATGTTCGACAACGGCTACCGCCCGGAGCGCGGTTATGTGAAGTCCGCAAAGCCGGTTTCGGACACGATGGGTAACTACCACCCGCACGGCGACAGCGCTATTTACGACACCATGGTGCGCATGGCGCAGCCGTGGTCCATGCGCTATCCGCTTGTCGACGGTCAGGGTAACTTCGGCTCCCGCGGTGACGACGGCCCCGCAGCTATGCGTTACACGGAGGCCCGTCTGACGCCGTTGGCCATGGAAATGGTGCGCGACATTCGCGAAAACACCGTCGATTTCCAACCGAACTATGACGGTCGTACGACAGAGCCTGTTATTCTGCCGTCGCGTGTCCCGCAGCTGTTGATGAACGGCTCCGGCGGTATTGCCGTCGGTATGGCCACCAACATCCCGCCGCACAACCTGCGTGAGGTCGCGGATGCCATCAACTGGTGCCTGGACAACCCGGATGCGGATGAAAAGACCACGCTGGATGCGGTCATGGAACGCATCAAGGGCCCGGATTTCCCAACTGCCGCCCAGATCGTCGGCGACAAGGGCATCAAGGAGGCCTACACCACCGGTCGCGGTTCGATCCGCATGCGCGGTGTGACCTCGATTGAGCAGGAGGGCACTCGTCAGTCGATTGTCATCACTGAGCTGCCATACCAGGTCAACCCGGACCGCATGATTGCCAACATCGCAGATCAGGTCAAGGATGGTCGTCTGCAGGGCATTGCCTCCATTGATGACGAATCCGATCTGAAGTGGGGTATGCGCATCGTCGTCAAGCTCAAGCGCGACGCCGTGCCGCGTGTGGTGCTGAACAACCTGTACAAGCACTCCCAGCTGCAGACCAGCTTCGGTGCGAACATGCTCGCCATCGTCGACGGTGTGCCGCGTACGCTGCGCATTGACCAGATGGTGACGCTGTACGTCGCCCACCAGATTGAGGTCATTGTCCGACGGACCCAGTTCCGCCTGGACGAGAAGGAAAAGCGTGCCCATATCCTGCGTGGTCTGGTCAAGGCCCTGGATATGTTGGACGAGGTCATCGCCCTGATTCGCCGGTCTGCCACGGTCGATACCGCGCGTACGGGCTTGATGGGTCTGCTCGACATCGACGAGATTCAGGCTGACGCCATTTTGGCGATGCAGCTGCGTCGCCTGGCTGCTCTGGAGCGCCAGAAGATTATTGACGAGTTGGCTGAGATCGAGCTCGAGATCGCCGACCTGAAGGACATCCTGGCCAAGCCGGAGCGTCAGCGCGCCATCGTCAAGGAAGAGCTGGGCGAGGTCGTGGAGAAGTACGGCGATGACCGTCGTACCCAGATCGTGGCCGCTGAGGGCGACGTCACCGAAGAGGACCTCATCGCCCGCGAGAACGTGGTCGTGACCATTACCTCCACGGGCTACGCCAAGCGCACCAAGGTCGATGCCTACAAGGCACAGCGCCGTGGTGGCAAGGGCGTGCGCGGTGCGGACCTGAAGCAGGACGATATTGTCCGCCACTTCTTCGTCTGCTCCACGCACGACTGGATTCTGTTCTTCACCAACAAGGGGCGCGTCTACCGTCTCAAGGCCTATGAACTGCCGGAGGCCACTCGCGCCGCCCGTGGTCAGCATGTTGCCAACCTGCTGGAATTCCAGCCGGAAGAGCGCATCGCCGAGGTGCTGCAGATTCAGAGCTACCAAGACAGCCCGTACCTGGTGCTGGCCACCAGCGAAGGCAAGGTCAAGAAGTCCCGTTTGGAGGACTACGAGTCCGCTCGCTCCGCTGGCCTGATTGCCATCAACCTGCGCGAAGGCGACTCCCTCATCGGTGCTCGTCTGTGCTCTGCTGACGATGACCTGCTGCTCGTCTCTGAGCGTGGCCAGGCCATCCGCTTTACGGCTTCCGACGACGCGCTGCGCCCGATGGGCCGCGCCACCGCTGGTGTCCAGGGAATGCGCTTCAAGGGCGACGACAAGCTGCTCAGCATGGTCGTGGTCGAGGAAGAGCACAACCTGCTGGTCGCCACGACCGGCGGCTTCGGCAAGAAGACCAAGCTCAGCGAGTACACCCCGCAGAACCGCGGCGGTATGGGCGTGCTGACGCTCAAGTACGACCCGAAGCGTGGACCGCTGATGGGGGCCCTGGTGGTCGACAATGACGACGAAATCTTCGCTGTCACCTCCGCCGGCGACATCATCCGCACCAACGTCAACGAGATTCGCGCCACCTCGCGTGCCACCAAGGGCGTGCGCCTGGTCAACCTCGCCGACGGCGTGGAACTGCTGGCTATCGACCGCAACGTTGAGGATGAGGGTGAGGAGACCGCTTCCAAGGTCTCTGAGGCCGGAACCCTGGACGTAGTCCCGAAGCGCACCGGCGCCACCAAGAGCACCGGTGCCGCCGAGTCCGGTGACTCGGAGGCGGAGAAGGAGTAAGCGCATGGCCGAAACTAACTTGGTAGTCGACAAGGTGAGTCCCTGGTCCGCCATGCGCATTACGGCGGCCACTGGCTTCATTGGCTTCCTCGTCTGGCTTGCCGCGGTTGGCCTGCTCTACCTCTTGCTCTCCGGGATGGGATTGCTCGCTCCGATTAGTGAAATGATTGGCGGGGAGGATTCCATCAGCGCGGGTCTTGTCCTTGGCCTGGCGGCCGCTGTAGGAGCGCTGTGGTGGGTGCTGTCGATTGGGTTCATGGCCCTCGGCGCAGTCATCTACAACGCGTGCGGCGGTCTCGTCGGAGGTCTCAAGATTTCGCTTGCCGACGACAGCTAGGCTGCCTAGCCTCCCGCTGGCCCCGGTGTCACCCCCGTTCGGTGGCCCCGGGGCCGCGTTGGTTCAGAGGTGTTTTCAGCGATCTGGTCGTGGAGTAGCCGTAATAGCTACTTAATGACTGCTTTTTAACTCAATATTTAGGCCTCTGACCAGGCGATTTGTGAAGTGTCATGGTTACGGGTTAAGTTATATCTCGTTCCACGGGGCCTATAGCTCAGGCGGTTAGAGCACTTCGCTGATAACGAAGGGGTCGGAGGTTCAAGTCCTCCTAGGCCCACTACCGAACAAGGTATAATTGCTCGGTGTACGGGGCTTTAGCTCAATTGGTAGAGCACCTGCTTTGCAAGCAGGAGGTCAGGGGTTCGATTCCCCTAAGCTCCACAAGGAACAATATCCCCCGGTCGTAAGGCCGGGGGATATTTGCGTTTTAGGGATGGGGCAAGAACGCCGAGTTACTGACTGCGTTTATGTCAAAAATGGCTTGAAAGTGTCATAAACTCGCACAGTTTCACATTTGCAGCCCGTCTTTTGAAGTTGTCAGGTTTGCTGCTTAACCAAAAACGCCCGACCGTCGGCGCATCTACTGCACAGAACGATCGGGCGTGAAAAGGCTTTTGGCTATATAACCGCCTATTTACTTCTTGCGAGCCTGACCCGGCTTCGGAGCTGGCTTGGACGGCTTGGAAGAGATCTTCTTAGCGTCCTCAGCGTTCTTCTTCTCGGTCTTGACCTCGTCGACCTTGATCTGAGCCTGCTTGGAAGCCTCAGCAGCCTTCTCCTCAGTAGTCTTCTTGGCTTCAGCAGCCTTGTCCTTGGCCTCGTCGGCCTTGTCAGCTGCCTTGCCCTTTACCTCTTCAGCCTTTTCCTTAGCCTCAGAAGCCTTTTCTTCAACGGTCTCCTTGACCTCGGAGGCCTTTTCTTCGACCTTGTGCTTAACTTCCTGGGCCTTCTGCTGGTACGGAGCCGGGTCGACCGGGAGCTTGTCGTCCTTGCGTAGCTTCCAGACGATGACGCCGACGATTGCTGCAACAACAGCGAAAACCAGGGAAGCGGTTGCAATGCGGCCGTTCTTGGCGCGCTGCTCTTCCTTACCGGTTACCTTGTCGATAGCCTTCTGGGTACGCACCTCGAGGTCCTTGCGAGCCTTCTTGGCCTTCTTTTCCGCCTTCTTAGCTTCGCAGCGAGCCTTGCAACGGGTCTTCTTGCCCTTGCGCTTCGCGTCCTTCTCGGCCTGCTTCGCGGCCTTCCTAGCCTGCTTCTTGGTCTCCTTGGACTTCTTCTCAACCTTGCCGGTCAGTTCTTCAGCCTGCTCAGCGAGCTGATCGCGAGCGTCGGAAACCTTTTCCTTAACGTCTTCTGCCCAATCGGATGCTGCGTCCTTTGCAGCCTCGTTCTGTGCAGCTGCCACCTTCTTAGCCTCCTGCATCGTGTCGTAGAGCTCTGCAGCCTTCTTGTCCCGGTAATCCGAGTAGCTGTCGTAAGCGGACTTCAGTCCCTTGACAGCCAGCGAGATTGCGTTGGGGTTCATGACTCTCCTTAATTAGTGCATCGCCAACAGGCTTCGCCTTTAATTTTCAATCAATGATTAATACTGCTGCGGCGCCAGTGCCTCTGGGACCAAGATGCTTCTAAGTCCAAGAGCTAGGGCCCAGTTAGGCCTAGCGTCGAAATATTTGCAGCAGGCTCACATTCCAGCTTAGGCACTATTTGCTCTTCATGGGGGTCAACGAAGAACTCTTTTCCTTATCTTGAAAAACATTTTCGCTGGTTTCTGCCACGGAGAAACTCACCAGTAAGAGCAATTGGCCACCAAGGTCGGTATCCTAAGGAACGTGACTATTAAGACTGCTACTGCAACTGTGCACACCAACCATGGCGATATCGTGATTGACCTGTTCGGCAACCACGCGCCGAACACTGTCGACAACTTCATCGGCCTGGCAGAGGGCACGAAGGAGTACAAGGGTCAGAACGCCTCTGGCACCGAGTCCGGCCCGTTCTACGATGAGGCCATCTTCCACCGCATCATCGCCGGATTCATGATTCAGGGTGGTGACCCGCTGGGCACCGGCACTGGCGGCCCGGGCTACATGTTCGACGATGAGATCCACCCGGAGCTCCAGTTCGATCGTCCGTACCTGCTCGCTATGGCAAACGCCGGCAAGCGTGGCGGCCGCGGCACCAACGGTTCCCAGTTCTTCATCACCGTGGTTCCGACCCCGCACCTCAATGGCGCTCACACCATCTTCGGTGAGGTCGCTGATGACGCCTCGAAGAAGGTCGTCGACGAGATCGCTCGTGTGGCTACCGATCACTGGGATCGTCCGCTGGAGCCGGTCGTGATTACCTCCATCGACATCGAGAAGTAATCCACTAGCTTCTACGCTCTTTAACCCGTCCGGTTGTTCCGGGCGGGTTTTTTCATGCCCATTTTCGCTTTACGACGGCCCGTAGCTTCAATGTTGTGTTTAGGGGTAGCGGGGGTAGTAGTAAATTGGGTTGATTCTCCACATGTCCACAGCCCTGTGGACAAAATGCTCCACTGTTCACCTAGGTGAACACGGGCCAAGAAGCACGTTACGGGTCCCAATTTTCACAAATTACAAGAATCCACAGTTGTCCACAGACTTGTGCACATGTGTGGATAATTCCATTCTTGTAATTTACGAACCAGCGTTCGAAAGTGGTCGAACTCCGCAGAATATTGGAGTTACGCACAACTTGACTTGCAACTATGTTACTTGTTCACAGAGTTATCAACAGGCTGTGGATACTGTGGACACAGGGGATAGAACCAAAGTTGTCATGCTTTACGGTTTCTGTCACGTAACCCGTGAGAAATTTGGGACGAAATCTCTCCACAGTTATCCACAAATTACATGATTGTTACACAGGTTTCTGTGGATAACTTTTTTGCGAGATCAGTAGGAGGGAAAACCTCACTCTCCGAAAAACGTGTGGGAAACGGGTGTATTGGCGGGGGTGTATTGACCTGGGTTTTTAGGTATGAAAAAGGCGCATCCAAAAGTGGATGCGCCTGAGGAGTGCGGTGTATTAGAGCTGACTAACGCCAACCCATAGTCATCAGCAGACCAACAATGAAAAGACCAAAGCCGATGACGTAGTTCCATGCGTTCAAAGTCACCATGAACGGAATATGCGGACCCGCGATGTAGTTGACCAGCAGCCAGCCCAAACCAATCAGCATGAACCCGAACATCAGCACCTTGTACCACACCGGTGTCTGAGTGCTGTTGATCTTGACCGGGGTACGGCTGACGGAGGAGCCACCGGATTGTGGTGAATTAGTGCTTTCAATCTTTGCCTTAGGCATAGCGCTTTAAACTCCTTAGGTTGTGGTCAGCAGGTTGCGATCAGCGCGGTATCTACACTCCCGCGGTATATGCATAATTGTAAACTTTGCATCCGAACTTACCAGTGAAGTTCGCAGGCAGTAGAATTCCCAGTTATGCAGATTCTCGTCGTCGATAACTATGACAGCTTCGTATTCAATCTGGTCCAGTACATAGGCCAGCTCGGCGAAACGGTGACTGTCTGGCGCAATGATGATGCGCGTCTCCGCGATGTTGACGACGTCGTAAAGCAATTTGATGCAATCCTACTGTCGCCCGGTCCCGGTGAGCCGTCCAATGCTGGATGGACAGAGGACATTATTCGCGCGGTGAGCAGACAGGACGATCCGACACCGGTGTTGGGTGTGTGCTTGGGTCATCAGGCGATTGGTGAGGTCTTTGGTGCGCAGGTCGTACGTGCCGACGAGCTCTTGCACGGCAAGACCTCCCCGGTCACACACGACGGCACGGGTGTGCTGGCCGATGTGCCCAGTCCTTTTATTGCCACGCGCTACCACTCGTTGACGGTGGATCCGAAGACACTGCCGGAGGAACTCATTGCCACGGCATTCACCGATTCGGGAATGCTGATGGCGATGCGCCACCGCGACCTGCCGATTCACGGCGTGCAGTACCACCCGGAGTCGGTGCTCACCCAGTACGGGCACCGCATGCTGGTCAACTGGCTGCGACTGGCAGGCGGTGAGTACACCGAGGAACTCCTGTCCGAGTTGGAAGCACAGCAGGCGGTGTACCAGCGCGCCTTCTCAGACGTGCTGGCACACTAGCCGCTAGTTAGGCAGTAGATCCGGCAACCTCAGGGGAGGTTCCGGAGCAGGCCGTTCGTCTGAAGAGCTCTCCGGGGCAACCCCCAGCCGGTAGACACGCAGGGTGACCTCGCCGTCCTTGTTGAGCTTGGACCCGGCTGACGGGTCGGCCTTCTCCACGTGGTCGACCTTGGACAGATCCAGCGTGGTGACGTCCTCGGTGCGGATAGTTCCCTCGAAGCCGGCATCGGTGAGTGCCTTCTCCGCGTCGCTGAGAGTCTGTCCCTCAACCCGCGGCATCTTAATTTGGTTACCACGCGAAACGTGCAGCTCAACCGTCGTACCGACAGTGAGCTCCGAGCCCTTCTGCGGAACCTCAATGACGGTTCCCTGCTTCTCAGCGGAGTCCACCTCTACCACTTCGACAACGAAACCAGCGGATTCGAGGGTCGTGCGGGCGGAATCCAAAGTCTGACCAGTGACATCCGGAACAGTCTTGGTCTCGATACCGGAGGAGACAGTCAAGGTTACGCGGGTTCCCTTCGATACCTGAGAACCGGCAGCTGGAGACTGCTCGATAACATTGCCGCGCGGAACGTCCTCATTCGGTTCCTCTTGCAGCTTTGGGTTGACGACAAGCCCCGCCTCCTCGAGCAGGCGGCGTGCGTCTTCGGCCTTCTTATCCCGTACATCCGGCACATTGGTCAACTCTGGGCCCGAAGATACGCGCAGCTTGATGCGAGATCCCTGCGGCAACCCCGATCCGACACCCGGTTCCGTGGCGATCACCGTGTCTCGGGGGACATCTGGGTTCGGCTCATCGACGCGGTTGACTACAAAACCAGCCTCCTCGAGAACCTGCGTTGCCTCATTGACATTTAGACCCTCGACATGCGGAATGGCAACGGTCTCGACCTCGGTGGACGAGTTGAAGAACTGGTAGGCGCCGTAGCCGACACCGCCGAGAGCCACCATTGCAGCAGCCACCAGCGCGACAGTCTTTCCTGCGCCGCCCTTCTTTTTCTCGGGCTCATCAGCCTCAGCAATCTGCGCAGGGGCTTCCGGCTGGGCAGCTGCTTTCTCCGGTTCCGGCGTCGGTGCAGGAGCAGGGACAGGGGCCGGAGTTGCCTGCTGTGCAGGGGTCACCCGAGTCTCAGCATCCGACGGAGCTGCCGGAAGGAATTCGGTGGTCTTCGCGTCGTCGTCATGCGCGCCGTGGTGCGCCAGCGCCAACGGATCCTCGCCGCGTGCAAGACGACGCAAATCCTGGGCGAAGTCCTCTGCGGTGTCGTAGCGCTCCATCGGATCCTTGGCCATCGCGGTCAACAGCACCGCGTCGAGGCCCTGAGCCGTGTTCGGGTCGGTGTTGAGCTTCTCCGAAGGGCGCGGCGGCTGATCCTGAACATGCTGGTAAGCGACAGAAAGAGGGGTTTCACCGGTGAATGGCGGGGCGCCCGTGACGGCCTCGAAAAGTACGCAACCGACAGCGTAAATATCAGAACGTGCATCGGCGGTCTTACCGCGCGCCTGCTCCGGCGAAAGGTACTGCGCGGTACCCAGCACGGCCGCAGTCTGCGTCATCGTGGTGGAATCACCGAGCGCGCGAGCGATGCCGAAGTCCATCACCTTCACCTTGCCGGTGTTGGTCAGCATGATGTTCGCCGGCTTGATGTCGCGGTGAATGATGCCGGCATGGTGGGATGCCGTCAGTGCGTCACACACCGATGCCATTATCGACGCGGCTTTCTTCGGGTCGAGCCGCCCCTCACGACGAACAAGGTCACGCAGCGTCTCACCCTGAATCAGCTCCATGACAATGAAAGGCACGCGCCCCATCGGGCTATCCGTCTCGCCGGTGTCGTACACCGACACGATAGACGGGTGATTCAGTAGTGCTGAGTTTTTCGCTTCACGACGGAACCTTGCGAGGAAATTCTCATCCCTGGCAAGGTCGGCCCTCATCATCTTGACCGCGACAGAGCGACCGAGAACAGTATCTTCAGCTCGGTAAACATCGGACATGCCGCCAACGCCAATGAGCTCGCCGAGCCGATAACGGCCGGAGAGGAGATCGTCATTGCCAGACATTGTTCGTCAGTCCCTTCGGAAGGATTTCCACCAAAACATCTTGTACCTGAATATTACTGTGCATCTGGAGTCCCCAAGGTATTACCGGACCCATTTTCCGGGGGCAGTTGAATGCCGGGCAGACCACCGCCAGTGGAGTCGTCGCTATTGTCGTTGCCCGAATCCTGAGTCGGTTCGGACGTATCCGGGGCGGTCTCGCTGGTGTCCTGTTCAGTGGAGCTGTCAGAAGCACCATCATTGTTGCCACCGTAGTTTTCACCAGAGTTGTCGCCGTAGCTGCCACCGTCGTTATTTCCCCAGTTACCAGAATTGTCGTCCGACCAACCGGAACCGTTGCTGGAGTCAGAGTTTTCTTCTGTGGTTTGCTGCTGTGACTGGTTCGGAATGTACTGCTCCAAGTTTGGAATGGTTGGCAGTGAACCGGTTGTCGACAGCGAATAGACAACAGCGATAGCACCGGCCAGTAACACTAGCAGTACCAACAGCACAATGCTGCCGCAGCCACAACCGCAGCCGCTGCGCTTCTTTGCCGGCTTTCGCTGCCGAGTGGGTTGCTGCGGTGGCCGCTGTGGCTGCTGCTGTGGTTGCGACACCGGCATGGGCGGTCGCGTCATGGCACCGAGTTCGGTGGTCGCCGGGTTGGCAGCGTTGGATTGACGGTGCACCGTTGGGGTCACACCACGCGGCTGCGGTGGGCGGTGCCCCGCGCGCACTCGCAAAACAGCCTGTGCCAGCTCGCGGCCATCGGCATAGCGACGCTGCGGATCCTTGCGCAGCATAATGCCGATAAGTTCGCGGATATGCGGATTGACCGTCGGCGCCAACGCAGGCGGTGCCTCGTTGATGTGTGCCACGGCAACCGCGACGGTGGAGTCGCCCTGGAAGGGGCGGGTGCCGGCCACCATTTCGTAGGCGACACAGCCAAGCGAGTAAATGTCAGTCGCCGGACTCACCTGTTTGCCCTGCGCCTGCTCCGGTGAGACATACTGCGCGGTACCGACGACCATGCCGGTACGCGTCAGAGGCACCGCTTCGGCGGCCTTGGCAATGCCAAAGTCGGTAATCTTCACGGTGCCCTCCGGCGTCACCAGCAGGTTGCCCGGCTTAATGTCGCGGTGGACAAGGTTCGCAGCGTGAATTGCCGACAGGCCGTGCGCAGTCTGCTCCAGCACGTCGAGCATCAGGTGCTCTGGCAGGGTGCGACGTCGCTGGAGCACCTGCGACAGAGATTCGCCACGGATGTACTCCATGACGATGTAACACGCGCCGTGGCTGCCGATATCGCCTTCCTCGTACGTGACAATCTTCACCACGTTTGGGCTGTTGACGCTGCGTGCAGCAGCAGCTTCGTTCTGGAAGCGCTGCCGGAACTCGTAATTGTCCGAGTACTCCTGGTTCAGAAGTTTGATAGCAACCAGTTCGCCGCTGTTGGTGTCGTCGGCAAGCCAGACGGTGGACATGCCGCCACGGCCGAGCAGACGGCGTACGTGATAGCGGTTGCCGACGATATCTTGAACTTGGTGGGCATCCATGCTTATCGACCCGCCTGTTCGACCGCGTTAATGAGCGCGCGGCCAATCGGGGCAGCGACGGATGCGCCGGTGGCGCCTTGGCCCTGACCGCCACCGTTTTCCACGACGACAGCCACGGCGACATCGGAGTCCGGAGCGAAGGCGATGTACCAAACGTGGGGTGCGTACTCGCCGCGGACAGCACCGTGTTCCGCGGTACCGGTCTTGGAGGCGATACGCGAACCGTTGCCGCCCGAGTGTGACTCGGAACCGCGCATCAGCTCAGTCACGGTCTCCGCGACCTCCGGCGAAATGGCCTCATCGGCCTCGATCGGCTTGAAGGACTTGATCTCGGAGAGGTCGGCACCTCGCACCGATTTGATGATCTGGGGTTCCATGCGCACGCCACCGTTGGCAATCGTGGCGGCGATGATGGCGTTGTCCAGTGGCGTAAACGATACGTCGCGCTGACCAATGGAGGTTTGCCCCAGCGAGGACTGATCCGGAATCTCACCGACGGTGGAGGGCTGAATCGGCAGACCCGCGTCGTCGTGGGTCTCCCCGATGCCGAATCGCTTGGCGACGTCCTTGAGCGCATCGGCCCCGTACTGCATACCGAGCTCCGCGAACGCCGTATTACAGGACTGTGCGAAAGCCTGGCGGAGAGTCGTAGTCGCCCCGCCACAGGTCGAGCCACCGTAGTTTTCCAACGTGGTGGTGGTATCCGGCAGCGTAATCTGCGGTGCGCCAGTGACCGAGGTGTCCGGGGAGGCGCCTTGCTCCAGTGCCGTGACCGTGGTCAACACCTTGAAAGTGGAACCCGGCGGCAGCGGACGCTGAGTGGCGTGGTTGAGCAGCGGTGCACCCTCATTGTTATTGAGGGACTGCCAGGTACTCTCGTCGCCGGCCGCGATGTCATTCGGGTTGAACGACGGTGTGGAGGCCATCGCGAGAATTTCACCCGTCGATGGGCGAATGGCGACGGCGGAGCCGACGTAGCCGCGTTCAGTGAGTTGTTGGTACGCAGTCCGCTGAGCGTTCGGCAACAGCGTCAGCTCTGCGGAAGCCCCAGAAGGTTCCTTGCCCGTGACCATGTCGAGGGCGCGGGAGGTAAACAGCGAAGGGTCGCTGCCGTTCAAGATCTCGTTTTGAGAGCGTTCGATACCGGCGGAGCCGTAGATGTCCGACAGGTATCCGACCACCGCGGCATATGCCTCCGGGTCGGTGTCGTAGCTGCGGTCATAGAAGCCGTTCTCGCCTTTGACCGAGTGGGCCAGAATGTCGCCGTCAGTGGTGATCTGGCCGCGAGGTTTGGACTTTTCCTCCAGGAACTGGCGGCTATTCAGCGGATTGTGGGCGTACTTATCCTGCTGGAAGCCCTGGATGTAGGTCAGGTTCGCCAGTAGAAGAACGAAGAGTCCGAGTACGACAACAAAGATTTGGCGAATGGTCTTATTCATCTACTGGTTCACCCCCTGAGCTGCGTTGGCATTGTCGTTGAGGCCAGAAGGGGCGCTTGGAATGCCCCAGGGGCGGTTGGCCTCGTCAGAGACGCGCAGCACGATGGCCAACATAATGTAGCTGGCCAGCAGTGAGGAACCACCGGCTGACATGAACGGTGTAGTCAGACCGGTTAGTGGCATCAGCTTGGAAACACCGGCTGCAACCACGAACAGCTGAATGGCCATCGAGAATGCGATGCCGGCCGCCAGCAGCTTGCCGAAGGAATCACGTACCGCCAAGCTCGCCGAAATACCGCGCGAAATCAGAATCGCGAACAGCAGGATGATGGCACTCAGACCGGTAAAACCGAGCTCCTCGCCAAAGGCGGAGAGGATGAAGTCAGAGTGTGCCACCGGAATGTTCTGTGGGTAGCCCTGGCCCAGACCGGTGCCACCGATGCCACCCCAGCTCATGCCGAACAGACCCTGGGAGAGCTGGTAGCCACCCTCGTCGTAGGAACCCAACGGATCCAGGAAATGCGTGACTCGCGCCTGAATCTTGTCCGAAACCATGTAGACACCGACACCACCGATGGTCACCAGCCCCATGCCGATGATGAGCCAGGAACCACGACCGGTGGCAGCGTAGAGCATTGCCAGCACAGTGCCGAAGAGCACCAGCGCCGGACCAAAGTCATTCTGCAGAGCCATGATGACAGTAGCGATGCCCCAGATCAGCAGAATCGGGCCCAGATCGCGAACACGCGGGAAATCAATGCCCAGGAAACGCTTCCCCGCCACATTGAACAGCGAGCGCTTATTCACCAGCAGCTGTGCGAAGAAGATCAGCAACATGACCTTGGCAAACTCACCAGGCTGCATGGAAAACGGGCCGATGGAAATCCAGATGCGGGCATCAGCATTAATCGACGACGGCCACACCAGCGGTAGCGCCAACAGAATCAAGCCGCCGAGACCCAGCAGATACGAGTACTGCGACAGCGAGTGATGGTTGCGCAGCAGGACGATTACGCCGATAAACAGTGCGACACTGAGTACGGTCCACATGATCTGGTTGCGCACTAACGAGGTGTCATTGGCCAGGTCGAGGCGGTGAATCATCACCAACCCCAAGGCATTGAGAGTGGCTGCAACCGGCAGCATCACCTGATCGGCGTTGGGTGCCACAAAGGTCAGTGCGATATGCGCCACTGCAAAGATCACAAAGAATCCGCCAATGATGTAAAAGACATCGGCGGTCAGAGAGTTGCCCTGAGCCAGTTCCAGCGAAATAAGTGCCAAAAGCAACAATCCTGCCGACAGCAGCAGCAGGAGCATTTCCTTCATCCGAAGCTGTCGCTTCGCGGTAGTTTCACTCATTTTCGCACCTGCCTACAGTTGACTCCTGGCTTCGAACCCAGCTTTTCATCCTTCTTGTCGGCGGAAGTTGCGTCCTTGTCGTCGTCGGACACGGACAGACATACCGGCAGTGCCGACTCCGCCAAACGGCCAATCTGGTCGCTGACACCGTCGTAGGAATCAGCCGGCAGACCTTCCAGCGAATTGCGTGCCGCCGGCGAGAGATCTTCCGGCGTCATGATGTGGCAGTCGACCTTCTCCTTCGGCGTCCCGGCCGGAGGCAACTGAACTTTGTTGTCATCGGTCAAACAGATGAACTGATGCGGCTCTTGCAGATCGAAGCCCAGCAAACTACCGGGCACGCCATGCATCAACTGCACCTGCCCGTCGACCACCGCGAGATGGTACATCGACTCCTTCTTCTGCCAGCCCCAAATACCAAGGCCGACCAAACCGGCCACCAGCACCAGCACCACAGAAACAACTAGCCACTTGCCCTTGGAAGCCTTCTTCTCCGGCGCCGAAGTCACTGCAATTTCCTGCGACTTCCGCGGGCGGAGTGCCGCCGCGCGACCCGCTGCAGTATTGGGGCGGGGGAGTTCCTCCTCCGCACTCTGCAGGGCACCGGCCAGGGCGGGCTCGTAAGGCGTGCGTGCCGACGAATCGACAACATCGGCAACCACCACGGTGATGTTATCCGGACCACCGGACTTCAACGCGTAGTCAATGAGCTTGGTAGCGGCCTCGTCCGGAGTCCCCTCCGAGAGCACATCCTTGATGGTGTCCGCAGACACCGGATCGGACAGGCCATCCGAGCACAGCAGGTAGCGATCGCCCTCGTGGACATCACGATAAGACAAAGTAGGCTCCACCGGGCGACCGGTGAGAGCCTTCAAAATCAGTGAGCGCTGAGGGTGAATTGCCGCCTCTTCTTCGGTGAGATTGCCCTCGTCCACCAGCGACTGCACATAAGTGTCATCCCGGGTAATGCGGATGAGCTCCCCGTCGCGCAGCAGATAGCCACGCGAGTCACCGACATGGCACATGCCCAGGCGGGTGCCGTCGAAAAGCAGAGCAGTCAGCGTAGTGCCCATGCCTTGCGTAGAGGGGTTCTGCTCAATTTCATCCGCAATGGAGTTATTGCCCTCTATGCAGGCGCTGCGCAGGGACTCGAGCAAATCGGGGCCGGGCTGATCATTGTCCAACCGAGAGACAGCCGCGATCATCAGCTGGGATGCGATTTCCCCGGCGGCGTGGCCACCCATGCCGTCGGCAAGCGCGAGCAGACGCGAACCCGCATAGGCGGAGTCCTCGTTGTTCTGTCGGATGAGGCCGCGGTCAGAGCGGGCCGTGTAATTCAGAGCAAGACTCATGGTTGCAACCTCAAAGTTGTACGGCCAATACGAAATTCCATACCCGAAGCCAGTCGTTCCGGCTGTTCCACGCGCTGACCATTGAGGAATGTGCCATTGCGGGAGTCCAGATCCTCCAGGTACCAGATGCCGTCACGGTTGATGACGCGAGCGTGCTGGCCCGAGGCGAAGTCATCGTTGAGGACGAAGGCATTCGACTCTGAACGGCCAATAGTGATGTCGCGTTGGTTGTTTAGGTTCATGCGCGAACCCGCCAGCGGCCCGGAGGTGACAAGGAGCTGATGTGGAGTCTGCGAGCGCTGGAAACGCTTGGCCGGAGCGCTGCTGGTTTGCCGAAGCGGGCGCAGCGGAGCCGAACCTGTTGTTTCTGTACGCAGGGTGCGAAGCGTCATCCAAATGAAAAACCACAGGACGACCAGCACGCCGATGCGCGAAAGCAGAAAAACGATAGCTTCCACGTCCGAGGAACCTCCTTATATAGAGCTGGTGGGTCCGCAACCGAACACACGGACGTAATTATTCCAGGAATGTGTCGGCAAACCTAGGGTAGTGGCATTTGAACCTGGTGAACCTCACTACTTAGCGGATCTAAATCAGCGGATTTAACTAGCGGATCTGAACTTCGAGAACAGAATGTCCAAGCGAGATTTCGTCGCCGTCGGCCAGCAGCCAGTTATCAATGGGTTCGCCATTGACAATGGTGCCGTTGGTCGAATGCAAATCGACGAGCACCGCATCCTGGCCATCCCACGTGATTTCGGCATGCTGGCGGGAAACACCAGTGTCCGGGAGGCGGAAGTCGGAAGCGGTGCCGCGGCCGATGATGTTCGAACCATGGCGCACCTCGAATACGCGCGAGGAGCCGTCTTGCAACAGCAGGGTGATGGTCTTTTCCTGGGACTGGTCTTCGTCCACGGCCGGGTTGCTCAGCTCAGTTGCCGCTTCCGGGTCGACCGCGGGGATGGGGCGGGAAGCGGTGGGGAACTGCTCGGCTTCTGGCTGCGGGTGGTAGGCGGCAGAGGTCTCTGCGGCTTGGGGTTCGTCATCGCTTTGCGACGGGGCTGCGTCAGTGTTGGCATTGTCGGCACTCTCAGCATTGCCGTCGAATGGAACGAACTCCGAAGTGCTTACGGTGTCCTCGGTGAAAGTGCTGGCAGTCTTCAGCTGGCCGGTGTGGAGCGACTCCACTGCCTGCAGGTGGACGCTGATGGTCCCGGTGAAACCCCAGCCGTTGTTACGGCAGTAGCGCGTCATGCGGTCAGTCAATTGATTCGGCAGGTTGGGCTCTGACGCGGAGAGGTTTTTGTAATCGGCGGCGCTGATGCCAATGCGGAAATCATTGGGTGCCAAGTACTGACCGTTGGCGTCCTGCATCAGGAAATCTTCAATTTCCTGCTTTAGGCATTCTTCTAACTCATTCGGGACAACCTTGCCGCCGAACACGCGCGCAAAGCTGTTGTCGAGCCCGCGCTGAAGCGAGCTATCGAGCTTGCGGATGCGTCCTAGGAAATCCATCTGACTAAAGAAATTCGCCTTCTCCCGCCAAACCGCGGCGGGTTACGTGAAAAATGTGCATAAAAATTATCGATACTTTAGCAATAGTATAGAGCCCTACACCTTCAGTTAAGGGCTAGGAACTGCTGAGGTTTATCAAATAGTGACGACGCTTGTGGGGTAGGTTGCTATTGCTAAGTGCGAAAAAGGCGTTTTAAAAGTGCTGAAAAGTGGTGAAAAACGCGCGCTGGCCTGGGGATTTGGTGGTGTATTAGCGCGGGGTGTTATAGTTCTATTCGTTCCCACGGGCGAGTGGCGGAATGGCAGACGCGCTGGCTTCAGGTGCCAGTGTCCTTTACGGACGTGGGGGTTCAAGTCCCCCTTCGCCCACAGCGAAGATCCTCGGAAGTGTAAAAGCTTCCGAGGATTTTTTGTTTCTGGTGGCGGTTGGAGTGGGGCTTGGGTTGAAGCAGAGGCAGGTTGTTGAGCTGAGGTTGTTGGCTTGTCCTTTAACCCTCCTTAGACCCTGTCCGGCACTTATGGCCAGGTTTCGGGGACTTGTCGATGTATTTCTCTCACTTATCGATGGTTTTCGGCACTTATGCGCACGCTGTGGGCCAGGCCCTCTCACTTGTCGATGCACTATTCACTTGTGGCCACGCTGCAGCGCATCGATAGGTGAATAGCGTGGCCACAAGTCGTCGGATGCGTCGGCCAGCTGGCATTGCAACCGGCTCGCAAGAAGAGAAGTATAAATCTCAAAAACTGATTTTGTATTGAAAGTGGAAGAAAATATGAATAGTTTTGAGGTGTGCATGGGGTACCCGGACCCATCGATTAGCTGGCTGAAGTGCGGTGCGCGCCTCAGCTGGACATTGATATAGCATTATTTAATTACGAACTTGCTCTACGTCCATGCTTCGATGATCATTTGCTATATGTTTATATCGTGAAAAATCGAATACGCGAATATGTAAGAAATGTTAAGAGATAACCAGGAGTCAAGTATGAAAATTATATTTAGAGCAATTCTCGTTACCGCAATTATTTTTGAAGGGGTTCTTTTCCTTCTTATGAATGTGGTATCTGGTTTGCCGGGTTGGGTATTCCTGTTACCACTTGCCGTTGTGGTTGTGGCTCTTCTCTTACTGTTTGGAGGTATGCGGCAAGACTATCTCAGAAATGGTAGGTCATGGGCTGCTTCACTGTCCGAGACGGCACAGAAATTTGGTGTACCTCGAAAAATACTTGCGCTACTCGTTTCGGAAGTTGGTTCGCTGCTAGCTGCTTTCACCTTTTTTAAGCCTCAGAGAAATGTCGACAGTGAAGTCATATCCTTCACTGTACATAGAAACCTTCGAACGGTTGTTTTTATGGTACTGGCGCTGAGCGTTGCAGAAATCAGCATAGTGCATTTTGCTATTTCTAATGCATTTTGGCGATATTTATTGCTGGTAATTAGTGTTTATGCCGTAGTTCTTTTATCTGGGTTTTACGTAACTGTTCGGGACCATCCACATCTCATAACACCGCAAGGACTCGTACTGCGAAATGGACGAAGGCTTATTTGCGAAATTCCGTGGTCACACCTGCGTCAGACGAGCTCCGTAACGGCAGGCGAAGGAGGGGACGTAGCAATTGACGAGGATGGCAATCTCAGGGTGCCTGTTTTGAGTGAAGTGAACGTTAGGCTAGAAGTGGATTCGCCAGTCGGGGCAGAAGATCTTTACAAGGGGCTAATGATGGTTTCCTCGATTGAGATATATTGCGACGACAAAGACGCATTCCTCCGTAATCTCGCTGAGGAAAGGAATGCGCATTAAACGCTTGACAGCTTCCAGGCCTGGTAATCGACCCTGACCTACCGCCGAAACTTGGTCATCCCACGCTTGTCCTCCATGTTGAACTCAATCATCTTGGCAAGCAGGTCCAGCGGCATGGACTCGGCCTTGCCGTCCTTCGGCCAGGGGAAGCGGACCATCATTTTGCCGTAGGAGAGGCCGCGGGCATCGAACTCGTCGGCGAACTTTTCAATACCTGCTCGGGTCGAAGATGGACGGCCATTATTGATGAGGATGCCCTGGCGGATTTAGCGATGTAGGTAGGGGCTAGCGCTTAGCGTACTTCTCCAGGTGAGCTGCGAAGCGAGCGGCGAAATGTTCAATTGTCTCGACCTCAGGAAGAAAGGTAATCCGGACATATGTCCCGCCTTTCACATTGAAAGCGCTGCCTTGGACGATGTGAATGTGTTCTGCTTCCAGAAACGAGAGAACGAAGTCCTCATCCTTATCAATTTCGTAAATATTGCCGTCTAGTCGAATGAAAATGTACAGCGCCCCTTGCGGCTCGATGAACGAGATTCCGGGAATCTTGCTGAGTGCTGTAGTGGCAGCAACTTTTTGTTCGAAGAGGCGGCCACCGGGTCGTACTAAATTGTCGATGCTGTGTTCTTTGCCCAGCACGGCAGCAATCGCGTGCTGGGCCGGAATTGAGGCGCACATCCGCATTGAGGCCAGTAGTCGAATTCCTTTAAACAGGGTGTCCTGTTCGCGAAATCCAGTTGCAGTCACCCATCCAGCTCTCAATCCGGCCAAGCGATGCGTCTTGGAAAGGCCGGAGAACGTTAAGCAGGGGACATCCTGCGCTAGGCAAGCTGTTGGAGTGAATGAGGCTCCAGGGTACACAATGCGGTCGTAGATTTCGTCGGAAAGCAGTACTAGATTGTGCTCACGTGCGAGCTGGGCAATCTGGGAGAGAGTCTCCGGTGAGTAGATGGCGCCTGTGGGATTGTTTGGATTGATGATGACAATCGCCCGAGTTTTGGCTGTGATGGACTCGCGTATGTCATCGACATCTGGCTGCCAATTATTTTCTTCTAGGCAGGGATAGTGCACGGGGACTCCGCCGGCGAGGGTGGTGGATGCGGTCCAGAGTGGATAGTCGGGTGAGGGGATGAGGATCTCATCACCGTCGTTGATGAGAGCTTGTAGACATAGGTTTACCAGCTCCGAGACACCATTTCCGACGAGAACGTGATCGCTATCGAGGGCGGGGAAGTCCTCATTCTGCGAGTAGTAGTCCACGACAGTCTGACGGGTGTCACTCAGGCCGAGGGAATTTGAGTATCCAGAAGTTTCCTCGAGGCCACGGTGCATAGCGGAAAGTACCTCTGCAGATGGCCGGAAGCCGAATGGGGCAGGATTTCCGACATTGAGGGGAATGACCTTTACACCCTGACGCTGTAGCTCGTCGGCCTTGTCCTGAATTGGTCCGCGCAGGTCATAGAGAACATTGTCGAGGTGATGCGAAAAATGGATTGGGCAGGATAGCACTGCGCGCTTCGATACGATAGCGCTACTATGTATATTCATGGTTAACAGTAGCACGTCTATGTTGGTCGGCGAGCTGGAAACGTGGATTGCGCAACACAAAGCCGGAGAAAAGCTGCCATCCAGCCGTGAAATAACACGGTCGTATTCGGTTAGCCCGGGGACAGTGCGAAACGCTATCCACGAACTGGCTACCCGCGGACTGGTAGAAGTGCGAGTCGGCGTGGGGGTATTCGTCAGGCATCGCCAACAACTCCCGCGGGCGGACTTTAGCTGGCAAGTCGGAGCGCTGGGACCTCAGCCCAATACCGGAAGGGTTCTGGCCGCCACCCAGAGAGCTTCCACTGATGAGGCAATCAGTCTGCATTCCGGTTATCCGGATGAATCTCTGCTGCCAACGAACTTGGTACGAAGAGCGCTTACCAGAGTCAGTAAATCGCACGATGCCTATCGACGAGCACCGGTGCGGGGGATGGCAGAACTGCGGCAGTGGTTTGCTTCGCAACTAGTACGGGCAAATGAGCGCGATGTGGTTATTGTTCCAGGCACACAGAGCGGGCTCGGCGCTATTTTTCGTGCCATTTCACCGAAGGAACTCATCATTGAGTCGCCTTCATATTGGGGTGCAATCCTGGCTGCTCGGCAGGCTGGGATTTCTCTACTACCAGTGGAAAGTGATGATGAGGGGCCAATCCCCGAGAGTCTGGAGAGGCTGCTACGAACGAGTTCTGCACGAGCTTTTTATGGTCAACCCACGTTCGGTAACCCTCATGGGAAACGGTGGTCGACAGCTCGTCGTAAAACAATTATTGAAATCATAAGAGCGTTCAACGCTTTCCTCATTGAGGACGATTGGGCAAATGATTTCGCATTCGACGCACCTGATGTTCCGATAGCGGCGGATGATGCCGAAGGGCATGTCATCTATCTGCGATCGCTGACAAAGGTGATTTCGCCTGCAGTTCGGGTAGGGGCAGTAATTGCCAAGGGGCCGGTTCTTCAGCGGATACTCGCAGAAGTTTCAGCCGAAGCGTTGTACACCAGTGGAATTTTGCAGGCCGTGGCGCTGGACGTCGTCAAGCAAAGTGCGTACGCGACGCACCTCAAAAATATGCAGGTCGCACTGCGACAGCGACGAAATGATTTGCTTGAAGCTTTATCCAGATATGCGCCGTCGGTGGAAACTCCACACGTGCCTCAAGGAGGACTCAACTTGTGGTGCAGGCTTCCCGATGGCACAGACCCCCAAGAGGTTGCCGAACGTTGCGAAGGACGGGGACTGATAGTTGCGCCAGGACGGGACTGGTTTCCCTCCGAGGAAATCGGCCCGTATTTACGCCTGAACTTCGCGGGTCCCCATCCCGAGAGATTTGTTGATGCAGCGATGATTCTGGACAGCGTGGTTTCGGGCTAGCCACTAAATTCGACGGAGACCTTCCTACCGCCAAAACTTGGTCATCCCACGCTTGTCCTCCATGTTGAACTCAATCATCTTGGCAAGCAGGTCCAGCGGCATGGACTCGGCCTTGCCGTCCTTCGGCCAGGGGAAGCGGACCATCATTTTGCCGTAGGAGAGGCCGCGGGCATCGAACTCGTCGGCGAACTTTTCAATACCTGCGCGCTCCGGGGCAATCGCCATGTGCTTCTTGGCGTAGGAGAAGCCGATAATGAAAGTGCCATCAACTAACATGACTCCGAGTGGCTACAGATTTGAATACTCAGTTTGATCCCAAAAAGGCGTGGCCAGCGCTGTGGACCGTTTTGCTCGGCTTCTTCATGATTCTGGTCGACGCCACCATTGTCACCGTTGGTATCAACACCATCCAGCACGAACTGGGCGGTGAGCTCAACCAGGTCATGTGGGTGACCAGTGGTTATCTGCTGGCCTATGCTGTGCCGTTGCTTATTACCGGCAGGCTCGGTGACCTCTGGGGAGTCAAGCACACCTATGTAGCGGGCCTGGTTATCTTCGTGTTGGCGTCGCTGGCGTGTGGGTTGGCGCCGTCGTTAAGCATGCTGATCATTGCCCGCGTGGTGCAGGGACTGGGGGCCGCGCTGTTGACGCCGCAGACGATGGCGCTGATTACGCAGATGTTTCCGCCGGCGCATCGCGGTGCGGCGATGGGACTGTGGGGCGCGGCGGCCGGAATTGCCTCGCTGACGGGGCCGCTGGCTGGTGGCGCGTTGATTGAGCTGCTGAGTTGGCGCTGGATTTTCCTCATTAATGTGCCGATTGGCCTGATCGGACTCGTCTTTGCGTTTCGCTATCTGCCGGCCTTTGAGACGCACCGCAACAAGATTGACTATCTGGGCGTTGTGCTCAGCGCGATTGGTATGTTCCTGCTGGTCTTCGGCATTCAGGAGGGGGAGAGCGCCGGTTGGGCAGGCTGGATTTGGGGCCTGATTGCCGCCGGTGTGGTGGTTCTTGGCCTGTTTACGGTCTGGGAGAGCAGGACGACGGCCGAACCGCTGATGCCGCTGTCCCTTTTTAAGGATCGCAACTTCACCGTCTCCTCGTTGGCCATTGCCGTGATGGGAGCGCTGGTGGTCGCGGTTGGTTTCCCGATCATCCTCTTCGCCCAGAATGCTCGCGACCTATCGACCATCCAAGCCTCACTACTGCTCGTGCCGCAGGCGCTCATTTCTGGTGTCATGGCGCCGTGGACTGGGCGAATGCTGGACCGGCTGAAGTTCCGCGAGTTCGCGCTGATCGGTTTTGGGTCCTCGCTGGTGGGCATGCTTGGGTTCCATTACCTCATCCACGAGGACCTCTCCGTGCTGTGGTTGCTACTGCCGGGCGCCGCATTCGGTGTGGCAAACGCGTTTATTTGGGGCACGCTGTCGACGGCCGCGACCCGCAACATTGACCCTGCCCTCGCCGGTGCCGCCTCCGGTGTGTACAACACCATCCGCCAGATCGGCAGTGTGCTGGGTAGCGCGCTGATTGCCACCGTCATGGCTGCGGCGCTCAGCAGCAACCGTGGCGACTTCACCACCGCCATGAGTGACGCGATGTGGCTGCCGGTGGCGCTGTCGGCCGTTGGTGTCGTAGCGGCGCTGGGGCTTAAGAATCCGAAGTAAAACGCTCCACCATGTAGTCCGCGATACCGACGGGATCGGCTAGGAAATCCCTGGTCGCCCGTACCGCGAGGGTGTCTTCGAAGTGGGTGGTGTCGGCGTCGTCAAGCGAAATGATCGTTGCTTCCGGTGCGGCGAGCAGGATGGGGGAATGCGTCGCCATGATGATCTGTGCGCCGGCTTCTGCGAGCGCGCCGAGACGGCCGAGGAGTTCCAGCTGGCGCAGTACCGACAGTCCGGCCTCGGGTTCGTCGAGGAAGATCAGCGATTCGGCACCGAAGCGGCGTTTGGCCAGCGCCATGATGGATTGGCCGTGACTCATCTGGGTGAGGTCCGCCATGCCGTCACCGCCGGGGAGACTGCCGATCGATGCGTAGAAACGCGCGAGGTTCAGGTGCGCGTCGCCGCGAAAGAAGAATGTGTCCGGGGGATTGCGCCTGGTCAGCGCGAGCGGAATCGGAGAGGTGCGCTCCTGCGTTTTAAACCGCGAGCCGCCGTCCGTGTCGACCCCCATCGCCGACGCCAACGCCTCCAGCACTGTCGACTTTCCCTTACCGTTTTCGCCGGTCAAGATGGTAATCGGCGTGGTGAAGGCCATGGGGAAGGGCAACGCGAGCTTTACGACGTAAGCCGGGAGCTCGGCATCATCGTGAATACGGGCCTGGCGGAGGTAGATCATGGTTGCGGCAGTTGGTCGATCTGTTTGAGCAGCTTAAAGCCGTCGGCACCCTCGATGAACGGAACCTCCTTGTTCTCCAGTTTTTCAATCGGCACTGCCGTGCCGTGGGAGAGCACGTGTTCACTGGGCGTGAGGTTGCGGATTGTGATTGCTGCGACCTTATCCGGATGTTCTGCTGCGGCCGTGCCGTAGATGAGCGGGTCGTACTGGCCATCATCGCCGACGAGGATCCAGTTGATTTCGGGGAAGTCAATAAACAGGTCCCGCAGTCGCACCTTCTTATGTTCCTTGCCCGAGCGGAACAGGCCAGTGGGCGTTGGCCCCCAATCGGTGAGCAGTAGCGGGCCCTTCGGCAGGTTGTTTCGGTGCAGGAATTTCTGCAGCGTAGTGAAGGTATTCCAGGCGCCGGTGGAGAGGTAGATGACGGGAACTTCTGTGTCCTCGTCAGTTTTGCTCGCGTAACGACGGCGAAGTTGCGCATAGAACTCGCTGAATCCAGCGACGGCCTTGCGCTCGTCTGTCTCCTTGACCCAGGAGTTGTAGGCGGCGATGAGGGCGCGCGGCAGCATAGTGACCAAAACGGTGTCATCAATATCGGAGACGATGCCGTATTTGGTCTCCGGGGAGAGGATGAGGACCTCGGCCGGAGTGTCGTTGATTCTGATTTCGTGCCAGCCGGGTTCGAGGCCGTGATTTCTGATTAGCACCTCGATGTAGCCGTTGCTATCCGTGGTGGTTTCCACCGTGCGATTGCCGGCAGTGATGGTGACCGGAAAGTCCGCGAGTTCGACGGTAAAGAACTGCCAGAATCCGCGTTTTTTGTTTCTTTTTTCCTCTCGTTCTTTGGCTGGATCCTTCAGGAGGACACGGCCGAGTACGCGAACGCGCTCTGCATTTCCGTACCCGGTGAAACCGATGATTTCCGGTTCCCAACCAGCGTTTTTGGAACGCTTGGCGGCCAGCGCGTTGATTCTTCTCTCGGTCTTGCGGACGACATCTGCCACGGACATGCTTTCCAGGATACGGGTTGACAGGGCGGGGGAGGGTACGCGTAGGTTGTTCGGCCAAGAGAAAAGTCAACCCTTTAGGAGTGTTCTCTCTTTATGCGTTTTTCCGGTAAGTTCATCGCATCCGCCGCCGTCGCAGCAGGCATGATTGCTGCTCCGACCGCCGCCGCTAACGCTGCATCAGTCAGCGCCTGGGATCAGGTTGCGGCATGTGAGTCCGGCGGAAACTGGCAGACCAATACCGGTAACGGCTACTACGGCGGACTGCAGTTCTCGCAGCAGACCTGGAGCGGCCACGGCGGTGACCAGTACGCACCAACGGCTGACCAGGCCACCAAGGAGCAGCAGATTGAGATTGGCGAGCGCGTACTTGCCTCCCAGGGTGCTGGCGCATGGCCGAACTGCGGTGGCCCGCTGGGTTAATCCTCCCCATCATCAAAGACTAAATCTGGCACCGCCGCGAATGACAGCCACCATTTCATGTAGTGGTCATGGCGTGCTTTCGTCTTCTGAGTAGCGCGCTTGTCAAAAGTCTGTCGCCCGAACCCGGCTAACGGTCCGGCCGGGACGGTCGCCGCGGTAACGCCGTCGGCAGAGGACCACACCTCTGAGCCGTCCTCATAAGCCGTGATATCCCAGAGCTTGTGGGTTTTCAGGTTGTGGTGCTTCCGGCATAGGCAGTGCAGATTCTGCGTGTCGGTAGGGCCACCGGCTTCGGGGTCTTCCTGGTTGTACGGTGCGATATGGTCAATATCGCACTTGTACGCTGGGACTTCGCAGCCGGGGAAGCGACACGTGCCGTCACGACCGTGGACGCGGGCAACCTGCGCTGGGGTTGGACGGTAACCATTGGTGGCGCTGTCTGCTGAGAGGCGGACATGCGTCACCTTTTGCATCCACTCCTCCGTGACCAGCGCGCCGAGCCAGCCGGCGCCGTCCAGCCAGGCGTCATCACTGTGGGGCTCGCGGAAAACATTGAGCACAACCTCCGCATTGGTGCGCTGGTGGATCAGTTCCACAAATGCATCCGCCTGCGTCATTTCTTCATTCGCGCGGAAGACCGTTTCAATTGCGCACATGGCGAAGTAGGCGCGGTCCGGGCGCAGCGTGAGAATGATTTGGGAGTAGCTGTCGGGGCGTTCCACCAGAGTCACCGATTCCGTATCGGTGATGGTGGGAATTGTGCCGTCGGCGCGAGCACGGTCATCCAAATCCGTAGCAATATCACCAATTTTGGTGGTAAGCGTGCGAGGGCCAATCATCGCTTGACGACGCTTCCGTGGCGTAACCAATGCCAGAATCTTCTTCTCCGCATCGGGTAGTTGATCAGGCTCGATGCCGACCACGCCATGTGCAATGATGCCGAGTTGCCGCATAGATAACGCGCAGCTTTCCCGGGCGTAGGCCGCTAGCTGAGGCATTTTCTCCAGCAACAGGCCAATGTCACAGATACGCAGTGCTTCACTGCGGGTGATTCCCAGGCGAACGCTGATGCGAGCGGCATGGTTTTCAACGTCATCATCGCCTGCAGGGCAGCAGGCTTCAATCAACTCAAGGTGGGTGCGGTTGGTAGCCCGCGCGAGTGCTGAGAGCTCATCTTCAGGATTCTCATGAGCCCAATATGGTTCGGGTACTTGTTCGGACTTCATTGGATCCCCCTGGTGTTCCAATGGTTGTCGGTTTTCTTTCGAACTCACTTGCTATCGTACAGGTGCCGTTCTGGTTTGTAAAGAGAAGTGGTGAGAGATTTTGAATGGTTTTTGTAGATGTCGGCTGACCGAAAAAGCGTTTGTTACCAGGTTGTTTGCGGGTGGCGCATGGAGGGTTGCGGAAAAATATAAATAAAACACCCGTTCGAAACTGGAAGCTTGATAATCTCGCATTTATAAAGGCGGAGCGCAGAAACCAGCGCAGAAAATGGGGCAAAACCATGATCATTCGGCAAGCAACACGGGAGGACGCCGCGGCAATCGCGGAGATTTACAACGAGGCCGTAATCAACACCGTCGCCATCTGGAACAATGACACGGTCAGTGCGGAGAATCGCATTGCATAGATGGAAGCTCACTGGGACAAGGATTACCCAGTTTTCGTCGCCACGCTTGACGACGAAGTCGCTGGATATGCCACCTTTAGTGACTTTCGTGACTTCGACGGGTTTCGGTACACAGTGGAAAACTCCATCTACGTGCATCCGAACTTTCAGGGCCGGGGCATTGGCGGGGCGCTCCTACAAGTAACCATTGATGCTGCTCGGGAGGCGGGAAAGCACGTTTTGGTTGCAGCAATTGACGGCAGTAATGAGGGGTCGATTGCGCTGCACGAAAAGTATGGTTTCCAGCGTGTTGGGCTGTTGCCTCAGGTAGGGACAAAGAACGGGCGTTGGTTGGACATGTTGTTAATGCAGGTCATGCTGACAGACGAGCAGCCACCCGCTCAGCCGCGCGCTTAGCGAAGGGGCCAACACCCATAATCGTGGCTGCACCGGGGCCAACCCAGTCGCCGTAGCCGACGAACTCGATGAGGTCGGAGTCGACGCTGCGGAAGGGGCTGAGCGCGGGGCGGAAACCGGTGCACCAGATGAGGTGGTCCGCGTGGACGTCGTCAAGCGAAGAGAACATGGGTGTCCAGGTGAGGGCACCGGAGTCGCGGGCTTTGCGGACGGACGGCAGGACAACGATGTCGCCGATACTGTCGGAGGGGCCGGGGTCGGGTTCGCCACGTGCGATGGCGAGTGCTCGCTGACGGTTGCGTTCGAACAGGACGCGACCGTCGACGTCGTCGGGCATCCAGCGCGGTTCGTGGCGGGTGAACCAGGTGGTGTCGATACCGGAAAGTATCAGTTCAGCGGCGATTTGGGCGCCGGAGTTTGCCGCGCCGACAACGGCAACGCGGGAGCCTTCGAATGGCTCGGGGCCTGGGTAATTGGCCGAATGCCACTGTTTTGCGGAGGTCGTGCCGGGGTAGTGCGGGACGAAGGGGCGGTTGCCGGTGGCGGCGATGAGTTGGCGGGACTCGAAGTCTCCGGCATCGCTGGTGAGGCGGAAGGTGCCGTCGTGGGTGACATGGGTGACGTTAACCGGACGCTGAACGCGCAGTTCGTAGCGCTTTTCGTAGGAGCTGAGGTAATCAATCACATGGGAAGCGGGCGGGAAGCCGTCATAATCGGGCATCTGGATGCCCGGAAGGTTGGAGAAACCTGGGGTAGAAAAGAGTGTCATCGAGGGCCAGACGCTGCGCCAGGAGCCGCCGGGAGCCGGCTGATTGTCCAGAATGAGCGGATCAATGCCGTGTTTGCGCAGGTAGTAGGCGGTAGCGAGGGCAGCTTGGCCGCCGCCGACGATGATGACATCCTCAAGCATGGTTCCAGCTTAACTGCGGGTGCCGTGGCTCAAGCTGTACTACCGTTAAACACCATGAGCTCGTTGTTTGATCTTTCGGACAAGCCCATTGACGAACTGCCCGGTTACCAGCGCACATTCGCGCCGGGCAGGCTAACTGTGGGGCTCAGTCTGCCCATCGAGCAGGACGCCGAAGCCGAACCCAAGGACGCGCTGAGCAATCAGATTCGGCTGATTCAGAAAGCCGAACGCGCAGGCATCGCGGCGGTGTGGGCGCGCGACATCCCGCTGCGTGTGGAAACATTCGGCGACGTCGGCCAGGTCTACGACCCCTGGATGTACCTCAGCTACATCGCCGCACACACCACTGACATTGCACTCGGCACCGGTGCAATCGTCGTGCCTTTTCAGCATCCGCTGGTGATGGCCAAGCGCGCTGCCACGCTGGACAGGCTTTCCGACGGCCGTTTCCTCTTCGGCGTTGCCACCGGTGACCGGCCCGAGGAGTTCCCCGCCTTTAACCAGGACAAAGGCAAGCGGGGTGAGCGTTTCCGCGAGCACATCGAGGTCTATGAAAAGGCTATGAGCACTACCTACCGGCCAATCCGGTGGTCCGAGGGCAAGATGGGCGGATCCGATGTGGTGCCCAAGCCGCTGGCACGTCGAGTTCCGCTGTTGGCCACCGGCTCCTGTCAGCAGAGCCTGGAGTGGAAGGCCGCGCATACCGACGGGTGGTTCATGTACCACAAGGGTTTGGAAATGCAGAAGAAAAACATCGCCAACTGGCAGGAGGCGGTGGCCAAGGAGTGTGGTGAGGACGTGTTCAAGCCCTTCCTGGAATCACTGTGGATCGACCTGCATGAAGACCCCGACGCACCAGCGCAGGGCGGTCACTTCGGGTACCGCCTTGGTCGCAACAAGCTCATCGAACTGCTGCACTCCCAGCGACAGCTCGGCATCAATCACGTCAGCATCAACTTCCGCACCTCTAAACGGGATGCGGAAGAGCAGATTGACGAGCTGATTGAGTATGTGCTGCCGGCTATACAGACTCCGTAGCGCCCTGCCACTGGTTAATTCCGCGGTCGACGGCCCACTTGTCGATCTCCGCGAGTTCTTCATCGCTAAACGGCGCAGCGTCCAGGGCGCCGAGGCTGTTTTTCAGCTGCCCCACTGACGAAGCCCCAATTAGGGCGGAGGTCACTTCGTCACGGCGAAGAACCCACGAGATGGCCATCTGTGCCAGAGACTGGCCTCGTCGTAAAGCCATGGCGTTGAGCTCACGGATGGCGGTGAGCGTGTCGTCGTTGAGGAACCCCGAGTTCATCTTGTGCGCCCCGAGACGCGAGGACTCCGGCACGCCGTCCAGATAGCGGTCGGTGAGAAGACCCTGCGCAAGCGCGGAAAAGGCGATGACACCCATGCCTTCGTCGGTGCAGGTTTCCAGCAGCTCGTCCTCGATCCAACGGTTGAACATGGAGTAGCTCGGCTGGTGAATAGTCAGCGGAGTGCCCAGCTCACGGGCGATTTTCTGCGCACGGCGAGTCAGCTCGGGGGAGTAGGAGCTCACGCCGACGTAGAGCGCGCGTCCCGAGCGGACGAGGAAGTCGAGGGCGGCGATGGTTTCCTCGATAGGCGTATCCGGGTCGGGGCGGTGGTGGTAGAAAATGTCCACATAATCCAGCCCCATGCGCTTCAGCGAGGCGTCGCAGCTGGCCACAAGGTATTTCCGTGAGCCACCGAAACCGTAGGGGCCATCCTGCATGTACCAGCCGGCCTTGGAGGAAATGATCATTTCATCGCGGTAGGGCGCGAAGTCCTTGGCCATGATGCGGCCGAAGTTTTCCTCCGCGGAACCCTGCGGTGGGCCGTAGTTGTTGGCGAGGTCGAAGTGCGTGACGCCGTGGTCGAAGGCGGTGCGCAGAATCTCCCGCTGCGTCTCGAGCGGCCGGTCATTGCCAAAGTTATGCCAAAGCCCCAGCGTAATGGCCGGAAGTTTCAGGCCGGTACCGCCGGAGCGGTTGTACGGCATGGTTTCATAGCGGTTGTCATTGGCGTGGTACACGTCTGGATATGCCATGTGTTCGAGGGTACGCGGGCTTTACGACGAATAGTTGCGCACGAGGTGGCCTTCAACGGGGCGCGTGGCCAAATGGTTACCCCTGGAAGTTAATAAAAGTGAGCTTGCTGGGGAACAAGTGAGGCGGTTCGTCCGACTAATAGAGCATGACTTCACTAGCCACAGGCGATGCCGCTGGAACGCCAGCCGCAAACCCCGTCGCACAGACTCAGAAAAATGGTGGGCCACGAGCATTACTGCACCGAATCCATGTCGTTGCAGGCATCCTCGTTGCGCCGCTACTCGTTATTGCAGCTGTCACAGGCGTGGCGTATGCCCTCGCCCCGAGCATAGAAAAGGTGGTTTACCACGAAGAACTAACTGCAACTTCAAGCCTTCCCGCACAGCCTCTGGAAAAGCAGGTTGAGGTCGCGCAGCGCGTGCATCCTGAGCTGCCGGTGACTGCAGTGCAGGTCCCGGAAAAGCCAGGACAGACAACGCGAGTTATGTTCAACGATGAGCAGTTGAAGTCGGAGTCCTACCGACATGCGGTGTTCGTCGACCCAGGCGACTTGAGCATCAAGGGTGACCTGGTGCAATACGGTTCCTCGGCGGCGCTGCCACTGCGGGCGTGGATCTCGGAAGGGCACCGCAGGCTTTGGATTGATAGCAACTTTGGTCGCCTCTACTCCGAGACGGCAGCATCCTGGATGGGCGCACTGGCTATTGGTGGCCTTTGGCTCTGGTGGGACCGTTCGCGCCGCAAGCGGACACAGGGAACAAGTAAGAGGGCGCATCATATGCGTCGTCACGCGAATGTTGGTGTGGCGATCAGCGTTGGACTTTTGTTCCTGACCGTCACCGGCCTGACGTGGTCGTGGGTGGCTGGAACGGGTATTGCTAAGCTGCGCGAGACGATGGACTGGTACGCGCCGAAACCAGCCATGACTGCGACTGCGCCAGCGAATTATGACTGGTCAGAGGCGGATAGTGTTATGAACCTCGCGCGGGCCGAGGGGCTCTCCGGGAAAGTCGAACTGACACCACCGGAAGCTGGCACGGTGTGGATGGCCAAGGAAGCCCGCGAGGAATGGCGGATGGGCATTGAGACCGTCACCGTTGACGGGTCGACCGGAGCGATGGTCGATCGGATTCATTTTGCGGACTGGCCGCTGCCCGCGAAGCTGACCGAATGGCTGATTAACGCGCACATGGGCATCCTGTTCGGGTGGGTGAATCAGCTGGTCCTGGCGCTGATCGGTGTTGCTCTGCTGGCGATGATTGTGCGCGGCTACGCCATGTGGTTTGGACGCGGTCGAGGTGGTCGTCCGGGCAGGTTCCCGGCGCCAACGCGCTGGCGAGATATTCGCCCGGGTGTTGCAGCGGCTGTTGTGGCGCTGTTGATTGCCTACTCAGTAGTTGCGCCACTGTTCGGTGTGACACTCGTTGGCTTCGTGATTATTGATTGGGCCTGGCGGAAGCTCCGGAGAGGTTAGTGTAGGTTCTATCGCCTTCGGGTTCCCTGTGCCTAACGGCGTAGTCAGACCCGCGTAAACACTCAGAAGGGTAAGCGCATGACGAAGTACTGGGATCACAACGGCAGTATCTACAAAGACGACGGCCAGGAAGACTGGTGCGTTTACAATCCCTCTTTGCGTGGTTGGGAGCGCACCTCGCGCGCTAAGGAAGCCTACGACAAGGCAGGCCAAGACTCGTTCGACCCCATCACCGAGCAGCAGGCACTCGTCGATATTGCAGAGCAGCAGGAACGCTACAACAAAAAGATTCAGGACAAAATCAAGGAACTGCGCGCGAAAATGAAAGCTGTCGGTGCGCAGGCCAGACAGGCTGCTGAACAGCCGTACCCAATCTTTGCCGAGCAATCTGCCGCATACCGTGAGGGCGCGCAGGCCTACAACGAGGGCAAATCTTGGCGCGATAACCCACATGCCCCCGAGTCAGGCCTAGCTGCCCCGTGGCGCATGGGGTTCAATACCCGCAAGCAGCAGGTAGCGGAGATCAGGGCACAGCGAGCTGCCACTGCGAAACAGGAGTTGCCCGCAAAGCACGCACGCAAAAACCTATGTAGTGCCTGCGAGTGTCTTTCATCATGAGGGCTCTAGGTGACTCATGCGCGCGATGTATTTCAGTCGGAGGAATTGGTTTACTTCGCAGGTTGACTGTTTTTACTCAGGTGGCTGGGAATGCCTCATTTCATCGCGGTAACAGAAGTGTTCCACCATTCGTGTCACTTGTTGTTTTGATTGCCGGATAGGACTAGCGGAAGTTGTGGAGAGGTTAGTGGAGACCGATTAGTTTTGTTGGTGATCCAGTCTTGGTTGGAAGGGGCATCCCCGCTCGCGCGGGCTGGGGATTGGTTCTCATTTCCCCTGATAGACTTCCGAAGCTGCCGCGCTGCTCGTTCATCTTGCTGGGGATTGGTTCTCATTTCCCCTGATAGACTTCCCCGGTGTGACGATCTCAACGGCGGTATGCTGGGGATTGGTTCTCATTTCCCCTGATAGACTTCTAAACCGCTCCACATACTCAGGAGACGGGCTGGGGATTGGTTCTCATTTCCCCTGATAGACTTCTTTCCGGCGAAACTAACCGCCGATGAGGGCTGGGGATTGGTTCTCATTTCCCCTGATAGACTTCTCACGCACACCCTGCGAAAGCGACTCACGGCTGGGGATTGGTTCTCATTTCCCCTGAT